>CAYWSB010000011.1:0-64626 GCA_964460465.1 uncultured Geminicoccaceae bacterium
CTTGGGGTTGTTGGTCCATTTAAGGGTGGGGGGTGGGGTGGCATTGCCTCCCCACCTGCTTTCTTCCTGTCCGACCGCCGTGGGGTCAGCCGCGGATGAGGGGGTGGGCGGGGGTGGTGAGGGTGGCGTGGAGGAGGGCCGTGCCCATGGCGAGGAGGGCGAGGCCGCCTAGGAGGGCGATGGTGTCGGCGATGCGGGTCAGGCGGGTCTGGTCGGTGTCGAGACGGGATGCCAGGCGGCTGGCCTGGTCGCGGGCGAAGACGGCGAGGCTGGCCATGGCGGCGGTAGTCAGTGCTGTGCCCGTGGACATGGCGAGGACGGCGGCGATGCCGGCGGTGCGCTGATCGAGGGCGATGGCGAGGACGAGGACGAGGATGGCGCCGGTGCAGGGGCGAAGCCCGATGGAGAGGATCGAGGCCAGGAAGGCCCTGGTCGGCGGCGGGGCGTGGTGGTGGTGGCCGCAGGTGCCGCAGGGGGTGGCGGTGCGGGCCTGCCAGAGGTTGCGGCCGTGGCGGAGTGCCAGGAAGGCGCCGAGGCAGGCGACGAGGGCGAAGCTCAGGAGCTCGATGCGGCCGGCGAGGACCTGGCTCTGCCGGGCGGTCTGCTCGAGGAGGGTGACGGTGGCGAAGACGGCGAGGATGGCGGTCAGGCCCTGGACCATCGCGGCCGTCACGGCGAGGGCGATGCCGCGGCCGAGCGTCTCTTTCTGCGTCGCGAGGTAGGTCGTGATGACGACCTTGCCGTGGCCGGGGCCGGCGGCATGGAAGACGCCGTAGAGGAAGCCCAGCCAGACGAGGGCCGGGGCGGCGATGCTACCTTCGGCCTGAACGGCGCGCATGGCGGTGGCCAGGGCCGCGTGCAGCTCACGCTGGGTGGCGACGATCCAGGCGATGAGCCGGGTCCAGGCGGCGCCCGGGTCGACGGTGCCGGCCGAGAGGGCCCAGAGGCCGGCGGCGGCGAGCAGGACCAGGGCGAGCAGGCCGAGCGGCAGGCGGCCGGTCAAGGGGCACACTCGATGGTGGCGATCTCGGCGAAGTGGCGGCCGAGGCCGTTCTCGCCGGTCTGGGTGGCATCGAGGGCGAAGGCCATGGCGACCATCTCGGGCGTGGGCGTGGGCGGCATGACGAAGACGGTGCAGGCGTCGGCGTCGATGCCGTCGAGCACCGGCGAGACGCCTTCCGCGTAGAGCACCTCGATGTAGTAGGTGGGATCGAACACGGCGAGCGAGATGGCGCCCGAGGCGGGATCGGCCGGTGTGGCGAGCGGCACCTCGAAGGCGAGCCAGAGGCGCTCGCCCTTGATGGTGGTCTCGAAGCGGCGGACGTCGGCCAGCGCCAGCCTCTGGTCCGCCTGCTTGAGCTCGGTGAAGTAGTCGTACTCGCGAAGGTTGGCGAGGTTCTCGGCCGCCACCTCCTGGAGAAACGCGGAGGGCTCGATGCCGGCGGTGACGAACTCCTCGGCGATGAAGGCGGTGTAGAACTCGTCGAACAGCCAGCCGAGCTCGATGGCCTCGAGCCGGCCCGCATCGTCGAAGATCAGGCGGCTCTCGAGGTCGATCCAGGAATGCGGGTGGGCCTTGGCCGCGGCTGCGGGCCAGAGGAGGGCCAGGGCGAGAAGGGCGGTGCGGATGACGGGCATGGACCTCGGCGGCGGTCGGTTGGCCGAGAGATATGGACAGGCGGCGATGATTGCAACGGCGGCGCCAGCGCCCGCCGGGTGTCAGGGCCGGGGCGCGCGCTTGCTCAGGATGCGCTGCAGCGTGCGGCGATGCATGTTGAGCCGGCGCGCGGTCTCGGAGACGTTGCGGTTGCACTGCTCGAACACCCGCTGGATGTGCTCCCAGCGCACCCTGTCCGCCGACATCGGGCTGTCGTCGACCGCCGACTGCGGGTGGCCGGTCAATGCCGCGGCCAGCTCCTCGGGCTTCACCGGCTTGGCCAGGTAGGCGACGGCACCGGCCTTGGCCGCGACGATCGACGAGGCGATGCTGTCGTAGCCGGTCAGGACGACGACGCGCAGCCCGGGCCGAACGTCCTGCAGCGACTGGATCAACTCCATGCCGTGGCCGTCGGAGAGGTTGAGGTCGACGACGGCATAGTCGGGGACGAAGCTGGTGGCGACGTCGTAGGCTTCGCGCAGCGAGGCGGCCGGCGCCACCTCGTAGCCCAGCCGCTCGAGGGCGCGGACCAGGTTGCGACGCAAGGGCGCGTCGTCGTCGACCAGCAGCACCTTGCCGCCGCTGCCGGGCTCGGGTCCGCTGCTGCTCGTGTCGGCTCCGGCGATCATGGCACCTCCCTCGCTTTCCTGCCCTCGTGGTGGGCCCGTCTCGTGCTGGTCCGCTTGCGGCGCATCGACCGGGCGGCACCGGCCGGGGCAGCGACGGCGTCAGCCGGGCGCCATCGACCGCCGCCTTGCATCACTCCTTGGGTGCACGCTTGTTCAGGATCCGCTGCAGCGTGCGGCGATGCATGTTGAGCCGGCGCGCGGTCTCCGAGACGTTGCGGTTGCACTGCTCGAACACCCGCTGGATGTGCTCCCAGCGCACCCGGTCCGCCGACATCGGGTTCTGCGGCGGCGGCGGCAGGCCGTTGCCGGTGCTGAGCAGGGCGGCGATGACGTCGTCGGCGTCGGCCGGCTTGGCGATGTAGTCGACCGCCCCGGCCTTGATCGCCGCCACCGCCGTGGCGATGTTGCCGTAGCCGGTGAGCACGACGATGCGGGTGGCGGGATGGAGCTCGCGGATGCGCGCCACGAGGTCGATGCCGGAGCCGTCCTCGAGCCTGAGATCGATCACCGCGTAGGCCGGCTTGATCGAGTGGGCGATGTTGAGCCCCTCCTTCAGACTCTCGCCCGCGTAGACCTGGAAGCCGCGGCGCTCCATGGCGCGCTGCAGGCTGCGGCGCAGCGGCGCGTCGTCGTCGACCAGCATCAGCACGGGTGACTCGCCGGAGGGGAAGCGGTGCTGCACGGGTTCGTTCAACGTTTCCGTCTCAATCGTCACGGGTCTGCTCCCGTCCAAGCTGTTCTAGGGCACCCGTCGGCCAACTGATTCTGACCAAAGCACCTTTTTCCCGGTGAGACAACTTGTCTCGGTTGGCAAAATGCACCGTGGCATGGGTACGGGCAAGCAGGGTCTTGGCGATGAACACGCCGAGGCCGAGCCCGCCCTCGTTGCGGCGCGACGACAGGTAGGGCTCGCCCAGCCAGTCGAGCATCTCCGGCATGAAGCCCGGGCCGTCGTCGATGATCTCGACGGCGACCCCGGCGAGGTGCACGGCGACGGCGATCTCGACGCGCTTCTGGGCGAAGCGGACAGCGTTGTCGACGAGATTGGCGATGGCGTGGCGCAGCTCCGGTGCCAGGCTGACGCGCGGCTCGGCCAGGCCCGGGGCGACGTCGACCGTCACGTCGATCGTGACCGTGCCGTTGCGGTAGGCCTCGGCGATGGTGTTGAGCAGGCCCGAGAGGGGGGCCGCGGTGAACGAGGAGTCGGCGTCGTCGCGCCGGTCGCGACCGCCGCGACCGAGGCTCGCCAGGGTCTCGCGGCAGCGTCGCGCTTGCGCCAGCAGCTCGTCGGCGTCCTCCTTCAGCGGGCTCGAGGGCGGCAGCTCGCGGACCAGCTCCTTGGCGATGACGTTGATGGTGGCGAGTGGCGTGCCGAGCAGGTGGGCGGCGGCCGCCGCCTGGCTGCCGAGGGCCGAGAGCTCCTGCTCGCGGGCCAGCGCCAGCTGGGTGGCGGTCAGCGCCAGGGCGTGACGCCGCGCGTCGTCGGCGAGCCGCCAGACATAGCCGGCCACCATGGCCACGGTCATCGACATGGCGAGCCACGAGGCGAAGAGATAGAGCGGCGGCATCCGCAGCGTGCCGTCGTGCCAGGGCAGCTCGGTCGGCATGGCGGCCATCACGGCCAGCGCCAGCAGGGCCGCGGCAGTGAGGCCGGCGGTTCGCAGCCGGCCCAGGGTCGCCGCACCCAGGCCGACGGGAAGGACCAAGAGCAGCATGAAGGGGTTCTGCAGGCCGCCGCTGACGGCCAAGAGGTAGGCGAGCTGCAGGACGTCGAACAGCATCAGCGCGAAGATCGCGTTCTCGCCGAGGCGGTCCGTGGGGGCGCCCAGGAACTGCACCGTGAGGTTGACCGCGAAGGTGAGCACCAGGGCCGGCAACAGCCACGGCAGCGGCAGCTCGATGCCGAGGGAGAAATGGACGAACAGGATGGTGAACACCTGGCCGCCGAGCGCCACCCAGCGCATGACGGCGAGGGTGAAGAAGCGGACCCGGCCCTCGCCGAAGGCGCCGCCCGGGACGCTGTCGTCGAACCAGCGGCGCCGCCGCGGCGACGGCCGGCTCGGCGCGGTCGGGTCGGCTCGCCCGGGCGCGCCCTGCCGCGTGCCGCCCGGCGTCTCGCGCCATGCCGGGTCCGCTGCCGCTGGTCGGGTCCTGGTGGTGTCGGATGCCAAGGTGCCGGCCCGCCCTTCCCGCTCGTCGCGGCCACCGCATGGGCGCCCGCTCGCTTCGCCGCTACGGGTGCCGGCGCTGGCTGGATCATGCCGCGGCGCACGCCGGCGATGGCTGCTCATCATGGCGACCCGGCGTCGTCTGACAAGCCGGTCGACGGGTGTCGACCGGCCTGCGGCCGGCGACTGGACAAAAAAAGCCCGTCCGACAGAGCCGGACGGGCGCAAGTCGCGGGCTCGTCGCCCTCTCGCAAGGTCGATGCCACGGCACCCCGCGGCTCTGCCGGCTCGATTGGATCGCTACACCGAGGCCGGTCCGGCGGGCGCCGGACCGGTCGAGCGCCGCAGCACCGACACCTCACGCTCGTTGAGCACGTCGGTACGTCCATTGTCAAGCGGCAGTCATGGCGAGACTCACCACGGGCCTGCAACTGTAAAAATTCTTTACAGAATCCGATTGTCATGCAGACTGCAAGTCATCCGCCGGTTCTTCATCAGTCACGCAGCCCGTGCGCCCTCAGAAGATCATAGAGGGTCGGGCGGCTGATCCCGAGGAGGCGCGCGGTCTTCGAGATGTTGCCTTCGGCCCGGGCGAGGGCCCGGCGCAGGGCGCCGATCTCGGCGCGCTCGCGGACCTGCCGCAGGTTGAGCACGCCATAGTCCTCGTCACCGCTGGCGAGGTCGAGATCGGCCCGGCCGATCCGCCGGCCCTCGGCCATGATGATGGCCCGCTTGAGCCGGTTCTGCAGCTCGCGGACATTGCCGGGCCAGGCATAGGCGTCGATGGCGGCGAGCGCCTCCGGGGTGAGTGTCACCCGGCGCTTGCCCAGCTCCTCGCCGAACCGGGCGAGCAGGTGCCGGGCCAGCAGGATGGCGTCGCCGGGCCGGTCGCGCAGCGGCGGCAGCTCGAGCGTGATCTCGGCCAGGCGGTAGTAGAGGTCCTCGCGGAAGCTGCCGGCGGCGATCCGCTCGGCGAGGTCGCGATGGGTGGCCGAGACCACCCGGACGTCGACCGCGATCTCCTGGCGGCCACCCAGGCGCTCGACGACGCGCTCCTGGAGGAAGCGCAGCAGCTTGGCCTGCAGGTCGGGCGGCAGGTCGCCGATCTCGTCGAGAAACAGCGTGCCGCCCTGGGCCAGCTCGATCTTGCCGGGGGTCTGCCGGTAGGCGCCGGTGAACGCGCCGCGCTCGTAGCCGAACAGCTCGGCCTCGAGCAGGGTGGGCGGAATGGCGGCGCAGTTGATGGCGACGAAGCGGTTGTGCCGCCTGGGGCTGGCACGGTGCAGCGCCTGGGCGGCCAGCTCCTTGCCGGTGCCGCTCTCGCCGCGCAGCGTCACGCTGATGTCGGTGGGCCCGGCCCGCTCGATCGCCCGGAAGAGCTGCAGCATGGCCGGGCTGTCGCCGATCATGCCGTGCGCGCGTGCCGGCGCGGCCTGGGCCAGGAGGCGACTGTTCTCGGCCTCGAGCTCGCCGACGTGGAAGGCCCGCTCCAGCAGCAGGGCCAGGTGGTCGGGGTCGACCGGCTTGTTGTGGAAGTCGTGCGCGCCGGCGGCGATGGCGTCGAGGGCGTGTTGGCGGCCCTCCTGCCCGGTCATCACCACGATCTTGGTGGCCGGCGCCAGCTCGAGGATCTCGCCCAGGGTCGCGAACCCTTCGCCGACCCCGCCCTCGTCCGGCGGCAGGCCGAGGTCGAGCAGGACCACCTGCGGCTCGTCCGCGCGCAGCACCGCCAGCGCCTGCTCGCGGGTCCCGGCCTCGCGCACATCGAAGGCGTCCAGCGACCAGCGCAGCTGCCGGCGCAGAGCCAGGTCGTCCTCGACGACGAGAAGGCGGCGCTCGGTCATGTGGTCTGGTCCTCCAGGGTCGCCAGCGCCGGCCGGGCCGGCAGGTCGGGCAGCGAGAGGGTGACGGTGGTCCCCTGCCCCGGTGTCGAGGCCAGGCCGAAGCGGCCGCCGACGCGCTCGACGGTGTTGCGCGCCTGATCCAGGCCGAGGCCGAGGCCGCCGGGCCTGCCCGAGGCGAAGGCCTTCCCGCGACCGGCATCGCGCAGGATCTCGGGCGGCAGGCCGGGGCCATTGTCGGCGACCATCAGGGCGGCCATGCCGCCCTGCCGCTCGAGCCGAAGCGTCACCCGCCCCCTGGGTCCGACCGCCTCGAGCGCATTGTCGACGAGGTGCTCGACGGCCGTCGCCAGCGCCTCGGACTCGACCCGGGATGCCAGTGGCGGCAGCGGCTCGGCGACGACGAGGCGCGGATCGCCGCGCCGCGCCGCGACCCGCCTGAGCAGCGGCGCCAGCTCGACCCGGCCGAGCCTGGGGTGGCGCTCCTGGCGCAGCTGGTCGATCAGCCGGTTCATGCGGGCGACCGAGAAGTCGAGCGTCTCGAGCATGTCGTCGTAGAAGGCCTGGTTGCCGCGATGCCGCTTGGCGTTGGCGTGGGTCAGGGCCAGCTCGGCCGCGACGTTCTTCACGTCGTGCATGACATAGGCGAAGCGGCGGGTGAAGTTCTCGAACTGCCGGGCATTGGCGAGCTGGCGGGCGGCCTCGTCCTCGGCCAGATAGGAGGTCGCCTGGCGCGATACGAGCCGCAGCAGCTCGCGATCCTCGCGATCCAGCGGCCGCGGGTCACGCGGCTTGCCGAGAACCAGGAAGCCGAACAGCGCGTCGCGGTGAACGAGCGGCAGCAGCAGCCAGACCGAGCGTTCCGGCGGCAGGAAATCCGGCCAGGGGATGCCCGGCGGCAGCGGCCCCGCCGGCCGGTGAATGGCGCTCAGCAGCTGCGCCGCGGCGGCATCGCGCCCGCCGTCGGCGGCGAGCAGGGCAGCCGCCAGACCCGGGGCGCTGCCGGAGCCGCACTCGGCCGCCGGCAGGCCGAGCACGGCGAGCCGGCGATAGCGGTCGTCGCCCTCGGCCAGCCAGATCGCACCGGCCGCAGCCCCGACCGTGCCGGCCACGGCGCGGATGACGCGCTCGGGCAGGTCGTCGCTGGGGCGCGGATCGGCGCCGGTCAGCACGTCGACGAAGTCCGGCCAGACCTCGCGGTAGTCGTAGCGATGCGGGCGCAGCCAGCGGCCGAGCCGGTCGTCGAGGCGGTGGCCGGCACCGGGCGCCAGTGCCGCGCCGAGAATGGCCAGGGTGGCCGGCAGGAACAGCGCCAGCCCGAGCGTCACGCCCAGGCTGCGGCCGAGCAGAGCGGCGGCCGCGGCGACCGCGAGCACGGCGGCCGCGGTCGCCGCGGCGACGAGCGCCAGCCGCCGCGTGCCCGGCCGGAGGGCCACGGCCGCACCCGGTCGCGGCAGGGTGGCAAGGCCCAGGGCCAGCAGTGGCGCCAGGAGGGCGCGGAGCAGTGGCCGCACCGTCTCCGCGGCCCCGAGGGCGGTGGCGCCGGCCAGGGCGAGGCCGGCGAGCGCCAGATCGAAAGCAAAGCCGGCACCGAGCGCCAGCAGCAGGAGGCGGGCGCCGGCCGCGTGCTCGGCCAGGGTGGTGCCGGCGAGACCGGTAACCAGGAAGAGGCCGATGATGCCGGTGGCGGCCAACGCCATCAGCCACGGATCGGCCGGGGCGACCATGGCGATGGCAACCGTCAGCGCCAGGGCCAGGCCGGTCGTGATCCGTGCCGCACGGTCGCGAAAGATGCCGCCGGCGACGGCCAGGACCGTGGTCCAGAGGAGCACCTCGGCGAGTGCGGCCGGCCGAGCGCCGGACGGCCCGCCAGTCGCTGTGATCAGGCCGCAGGCGGCGGCGACGACGGCGGCCGCGACCACCAGGGCCACGAGCCGGGCCGGCGGGCGCAGACGGCCCAGGGCGACGAGCACGGCCAGCGTCAGGTAGGCGAGCGCGGCGAGCACGCCGAAGACGCCGGCGAGCAGCTCGGCGGGCGGGCTCATGCAGCCGCGCCGGGCAAGCCGCGGCAGCGCCGGGCGCCGCGGCTGCCGATCGAGGCCGCGAGCGAGGTCGAGCCCGCGAGCCGGCCCCCGCGGTCTCGGGCAACGCGTTGCCGTGCGGCGGTGCCGTGGGGTAAATGCCCGTTCATGCTGAGCCCGACCGAAAGCCTGTCGGGTGATTAGCCGGTTTCGCCGGGCTTGGCGGTGTTGTCGGCGCCGATATGTATCATGCTACCGATGTTCGGTTGTCATGTCCGTCGACAGGGTGCAGCAGCACGATCCGGCCGGCGCCGTAGCGGCGCTCGGCCTCGAAGGCGAAGCCGGCCGGCGCCGCAAAGGGCTCCCGGGCCGCGAGCTCGACCACGACGACGGCGTCGTCGGCCAGCCAGCCGCCGGCCACCAGCGACGCCAGCGCCGGCAGGGCGAGGCCGCTGTGGTAGGGCGGGTCGAGATAGACGATGTCGAAGGGTGCCGTCGCGCGCGGCAGGCGCGTGGCATCGCCGGCCAGCAGGCGCGCCGCGTCGCCGAGGCCGAGCTTGGCGATGTTGCGGCGGATCGCGGCGGCCGCGGCACGGTCGGCCTCGACCAGGACGAGCTCGGCCGCGCCGCGCGAGACGGCCTCGAGCCCGACCGCCCCACTGCCGGCGAAGAGATCGAGGAACCGCGCCCCGGCGAGCGCCTGGCGATGCGCCAGCATGGAGAAGAGCGCCTCGCGCAGCCGCTCGGCGCTCGGGCGAACGGCCTGCCCCGCGGGCACCTCGAGCCGGCGGCCGCGATACCGGCCGGCGATGATCCGGGGTGGGCTCAAGCGTCGCCCGTCGGCGCCGGGGCCACGGTTCGCCCGCGGTCGGCGCGGCGGGCAGCGCTCGGGCTGCGGGATTCGGGCAGCTCCAGCCCCTTGGCCATCCCGCCGAGCTGCTCCTTGAGCACCTTCGGCGTGACCTCCTCGACCTCGCCGCGCTTCAGCGCGCCGAGCTGGAAGGGCCCGTAGGCCACCCGAATGAGCCGGCTGACCTCGAGGCCGAGATGGCCCAGCACGCGGCGGACCTCGCGGTTCTTGCCCTCGCGCAGGCCGACCTTGAGCCAGGCGTTGGCCCCGGTGCGGGTCTCCTCCTCGGCCTTGATCGGCCCGTAGCGCACGCCGTCGATCTCGATGCCGTCCACGAGCGCCTTGAGGGTCTCCGGGGGCACGCTGCCGTAGACGCGGACCCGGTAGCGGCGCAGCCAGCCGGTCGACGGCAGCTCGAGCAGGCGCTTGAGCGCACCGTCATTGGTGAGCAGCAGGAGGCCCTCGGAGTTGATGTCGAGCCGGCCGACGGGCATCAGCCGGGGGGCCCCGGGACCGAGAAGGTTGCCGACCTTCTCGGCCACGGTCGGCCGGCCCTCGGGGTCGCGGGCGGTGGTGACCACGCCCTCCGGCTTGTAGTAGCGAAAGAGGCGGGTGGGCTCGGCCGTCCGGAGGCGCTCGCCGTCGATCCGGATCTCGCTCGATGCGGTGACGTTGAGGGCCGGGCTCTCGATGGTCTTGCCGTCGACCTTCACCCGGCCCTCGGCGATCAGCCGCTCGGCGTCGCGCCGCGAGCAGTACCCGGCCCGGGCGATGCGCTTGGCGATCCGCTCGCCCGCAGGCGTCTCGGCGGCCGGCGGCGTGGCCTTGGGGGCTCTTCCGGTCATCGCCGGGCGGCCCTGACCAGGGCCTCGATGATCCGCCGGTCGCCCGCGGTGATGAAGAACTCGGGATGCCACTGCACACCGAGGCAGAAGCGGTAGCCGAGATGCTCGATCGCCTCGATGACGCCGTCCGGTGCGGTGGCTGAGGCCACGACCCCCTCGCCCCGCCGGTCGGCGGCCTGGTGGTGGGCGGAGTTGACGGCGAGGCTGGTGGTGCCGACCAGGCGGTGGAGCAGGGTCCCAGGGACGATCGTGACCTCATGGCCGGGCTCGTTCCTGGGGTTGGGCTGCTCGTGCGCCAGGGCGTCCGCGACGCGGTCCGGGATGTGCTGGATCAGCGTTCCGCCGAGGACGACGTTCAAGAGCTGCTGGCCGCCGCAGATGCCGAGCACCGGGAGATCGCGGGCGAGTGCCCGCTCGGTGATCGCCCATTCGAAGGCGGTGCGCGCGGCCTTCAGGCCCACGGTCGGGTGGCGCTCGCTCTCGCCGTAGAGGGCGGGATCGATGTCGAAGGCGCCGCCGGTCACGACGAGGCCGTCGAGCTGGTCGAGATAGGCGTCGACGAGCTCGGCCGGGGCGTGCGGCAGGGCCACGGGCAGGCCGCCGGCGGCGATGAGCGAGTCCGCGTAGTTCTGGCGCAGCGCCAGCCACGGGAACTTGGAGTAGCCGCCGGGCTCCTCGGAATCGAGGGTGAGGCCGATGCGCGGACGGGAGGCGGACGGAGCGATGTCGGGCATGGCGGAGAGGTAGGCTGCGGCGGGCAAAGCCGCAAGCGTCGCAGCACGCCGGGCAGCACTCAGCCCACGGGCAGGCCGGCCGCGCGAAGGGCCGCCAGATCCGCTTCGAGCCGCGCCGGGTTCTGGCGGAACTGGGTCCTCTGCCAGGCGCTGATGGTGAAGTCGGGGCGGGCGGCGAGAAGCAGCTCCGCCGTTCGTCTCGCCGCCGCGGTGTGGCCCTCCTCCTGGTGGATGATCAGGAGATCGACGAGGCCGAAGCCCGGATTGCGGGCTTGATAGGCCTCGAAGGCGGCGATGGCTTCCGGGAACCGACCGGCCAGGCGGTAGGCATAGCCCAGATTGCCCAGATACTGGCCCGGGGGCTCGGGGCTCAGGGTCAGCGACCGCCGGCCGTAGCTGATGGCCTCCTCGGCATGCCCGGCGGCCGCCAGGATGAAGCACGCCATGGCCACGCCGTCGGCGGCGTTGGGCGCGAGGCGCACCGAGCGTCGGGCCCATTCGGCAGCCTCGTCCCAGTGCTCCTCGAGAAGCAGCAGTTGCGCTGCCCTGAGG
Organism: uncultured Geminicoccaceae bacterium; assembly: GCA_964460465.1. Classification (GTDB taxonomy): domain Bacteria; phylum Pseudomonadota; class Alphaproteobacteria; order Geminicoccales; family Geminicoccaceae; genus SLRI01. The sequence goes on from CAYWSB010000011.1 coordinate 11,298, forward strand.
CAGGCGTCGGCATTTTCCGGCTCGAGCGCCAGAGCGCGGTCGACATAGACGCGCGCCTTCTCGATCGCCGTGGCGCGGTCGTCCCACCAGCCGAAGCGCGCGTTGGAGCAGTGCAGATAGGCGAGCCTGCTGTTCAGCGCCGCCGAGTCCGGATCGAGAGCGAGCGCCTTCTCCCAGTGATCGCGCACGCGCGTGTAGTTCTCCCTGGTGACGCCGGCGCGGTAGTGGAAGAGGCCCTGCACCCAGTGCGTCCAGGCGGCGACGTTCGTCGTCGTCGTGTAGTGCAGCCGGGCCTGCTCGCCCTCGGTCAGCTTCACCTGAAGCTCGGTCGCCAGCACCAGGGTGATCTCGTCCTGGACCGCGAAGATGTCGTCGATGGCGCGGTCGTAGCGCTCGGCCCAGAGATGCGCACCCGTGGCGGCGTCGATGAGCTGGGCGGTGATGCGGATGCGGTTGCCGCTCTTGCGCACACTGCCCTCGAGGACGTAGCGCACGCCGAGCCGGCCGGCCGCCTCGCGGACGTCGACGGCGCGGTCCTTGTAGACGAAGCTCGAGTTGCGGGCGGCGACGCGGAGGCCGGCGAGCTTCGAGAGGGTGGTGATGATGTCCTCGGTCAGGCCGTCGGCGAAATAGGCCTGCTCGGGGTCGCCGCTCATGTTGGTGAACGGCAGGACGGCGATCGAGGGCTTGCCGCCCTTGGCCGGTGCCGGGGGCACCGCTGGCGCCGGTGCGGCGCCGGGATCGAGGCGATAGACCCGGACCGGCTGGGCGATGTTCTTGAGCGCCTGCTCGCCGGCATCGACGAAATCGGCAGCGACCTTGCCTTTGGCGTGGCGCCAGACCTCCTCGGAGATCACGATGCCGCCAGGCTCGGCGATGCCTTCGAGCCTTGCTGCGATGTTGACGCCGTCGCCGAGCAGGTCGGTGTCGTCGACCACGACGTCGCCCAGATGCACGCCGATGCGCAGATCCATGCGCTGATCGGGACCGAGCCCGCGATTGCGCTCGGCCATGCCGTGCTGCACGTCGATCGCCGCGCGGACGGCGTCCACCGTGCTCGGGAACTCGACCAGAAGGCCGTCGCCCATGGTCTTGACGATCCGGCCGCCGGCCGCGGCGATGGCGGGGTCGATCAGCTCCCGGCGCATCGCCTGGAGCCGGCCGAGCGTGCCCTCCTCGTCGCCCCCGATCAGCCGGCTGTAGCCGACGACGTCCGCCGCGAGGATGGCTGCAAGGCGGCGGGGGACACGCGACGTCTCCAACGGCTCACCCAAGGCATGGGCCGAGAGGCGGCGAACCGCTCTCGGCATGGTCGGACGCTCGCCGGAGCGCCCCGCACGAAGCCGGCACTATCCGCCGTCGTGACCTCGGGCGCCAGATGGAATCGCAGCGCCACGGCGCCAGCGGCAAGTTCGGCTAGCCGTGCGGTGCGGCAGCGTTCAAGGTGGCGGCGGCGGTCGGGGCAGTGCGGACCGGGCGGCGGTCCGGCATGGCGGAGGGGCGGGCATTGGGCGAAGGGGCGGCGGGTGGCGACGGCGGGCTCGCGGAGCTGCGGGGCATTCTCGCCGAGGCCAGCTTCTGGGAGATCACCGCGCCTTTGGTCTTTCTCGGCTGCTGGATGAGCTACTGGCTGTTCGCCGATCTCTGGCGGCCGGCCGGGCGCTCGCTGATGCAGAGGGTCGACGAGTATCGCCGCGCCTGGCTGCTGCAGATGCTGGTTCGCGACAATCGCATGGTCGACGTCCAGGTGGTGCAGACGCTGGTGCAGAACGTCTCGTTCTTCGCCTCCTCGGCGATCCTCATCGTCGGCGGCTTCGTCGCGGTCCTGGGTGCTTCCGAGCAGGCGCGCGCCATCGCCGCCGAGATCCCGTTCGCCGAGCGCTCGAGCCCGCTGATCTGGGATCTGAAGATCCTGCTGCTCATCGTGATCTTCGTCTATGCGTTCTTCAAGTTCACCTGGTCGCTGCGCCAGTTCAACTACGTGGCCATCCTGATCGGTGCGGCACCCTATGGCCACACGGCCGAGACGATCCGGATGGCGGAGCAGATCGCGGTGGTCGCAGGGAGGGCCTCGGATCACTTCAACCGCGCCATGCGCGCCTACTATTTCGGGCTCGCGGCGCTCTCCTGGTTCATCCAGTCCTGGCTCTTCGCCTTCTGCTCGGTCCTGGTGATCGTCATCGTCTACCGGCGCGAGTACCGCTCGGCGGTGCTGGCGGTGCTGGGGCCGGTGGGCCAGCCGATCCCGGGTGTGCCCGATCCGGCCACGGCACCGGCCGAGCGCCGCTGAGCCGCGCGGCGGGCGCGGCGGGCTTCAGGCGCGGCCCGGCGCACCCGGCCCGTAGCCGGTGAAGGCGTGGCTCCGCGGCAGCGGGCCCGGGCAGCGGTTGAGCACCACGCCGGCGATCGGGCAGCCGGTCTGGGCGAGGCGGCCGGCCGCGGTGGCGAGGTCACGGCCGTCCATGGCACCGGCCGAGGCCAGCAGGAGCGCCGCGTCGGCATGCTCGGCGAGCAGCAGCGAGTCGGCGGTGGCGAGCAGGGGCGGGCCGTCGATGATGATCAGGTCGTAGTAGGTGCGGGCATTGGCGAAGAGCTGCCGCAGGCGCTCGGAGCGGAGCAGCGAGGGGGCGAGCTCGGCCAGCGGCTGGGCGACCAGGAGATGCGCACCGCCGGCCGTGTCGGTGACGATGCTGTAGGGGAGCTGGCGGCCGCCGCCGCGCTCGTCGCCGGTCGCGGCCGTGGCGGCGGCGGCACGGCCGAGGGCCTTGCGCAGGCCCGGCCGCTTGCAGTCGCCCTCGACGACGAGGCAGCGCAGGCCCTCGCGCACGGCGACCCGGGCGGTGGCGAGGCTCAGCGAGGTCTTGCCGTCGCCGGGCAGGCCCGAGGTGACCAGGACGATCTGCGTCACGCCCTGCCGGTAGGGGCCCTTCAGCCGGGCGAGGACCGCGCGCAGACCTTCGCTGACCGCGCCCTCGGGGTCCCGGGCGACCTGGCCGGCGAGCCCGCCGCGGCGGCGGCTGACGGCCGGCAGCACGCCGAGCACCGGCAGCCCGGTGCTGCGCTGGACGTCCTCGGGCCCGCGCAGCCGGTCGCCGAGCCAGCGCCGGGCGACGACGAGGCCGGCGGCGAGCAGGCAACCCAGCAGGCCACCGATGCCGCCGAGGACGAGCCGGCCGGGACCGTCCGGGCGGAGCGGCGGCTCGGCCAGCGACACGATCCGCGCATCGGGGCCGACCAGGGCCGGTGCCACCAGGGTCTGCGCGTAGCGCTCGCGGTAGAGGTCGTGCAGGCTCTGCAGGCTCCGCACCTCCTGGCGCGCCAGCTCGATGTCGACCCGCCCCGTGGCGGCCGTGGCGGCGAGGCGCTCGGCCTCGGCGATCCGCTCGGCCAATAGCCCCTCGCGCCCGGCCAGGAGCGCCGCCTCGCGCACCAGCCCGTCGCGGATGCCGCGCAGCTCGGCCGCCACCCCGCGGGCGAGGCCGGCGGCCTTGGCCTCGAGCTGGACGATCTGCGGGTGGCGGGGCCCGAGGCTCTGGCGGGCCTCGGCGAGATCGCGCAGCACGAGCGCCTGCTCGGCGAAGAGCTGCTCGAGCCGCGGGGTGAGAACGGCACCCCTGAGCGCCATTTGGCTGCTGCCGGCGAGCGCCGCCTCGGTCCGGGCGATGTCCGCCTCGACCCGCTCGCGCTCGATGCGCAGCGTCTGCGCCTCGCCGACCAGCGCGTCGAGGGCGCGGGCCCGGATCGTGCCGGCATCGCCGAGCACCAGCCCGGCCTCGCCCTCGAGCCGGCCGAGGGTCAGGCGCGCGGCGGCGAGGTCGCGGCCGAGCTCGTCCAGCCGCCGCTCGAGCTCGCTGCGCGCCTCGGCCAGGGCGGCCTGCTTGGCGCTGCGGTCGCGCTCGACATAGGCCTGCATCACGGCGTTGACGACGGCGGCGGCGGTCCCGGCGGCGGGGCCCCGGTAGGCGAGGGTGATGGCGTAGCTCCGCTCCTCGCTGCCGGCATCGAGGCGCCGCTGCAGGTCGTCGATGATGGCGGCCCGCTCGGTGGCACCGCGCGCCGGCCGATGCTCGAGCGCGTGCGCCGGCAGGTAGCGCTCGAGCAGCTCGCGGCCGGTGGCGGTCAGCCATGGGGCGGCAACGAGGCGCGCAAGAAACGGCGGCGTCAGCGTCGGGTTGAAGGCCGGATCGTCGACGAGGCCGAGCCGGTCGACGGCGGCGGCGATGGTGTCGCGCGCGGTCAGGATGCGCGCCTCGCTGCGCCCGCCCCAGGGCTCCGCCGTGCGGCTCGAGGCGAGCGGGGCGAGCTCGGGGATGGTCAGCCGGCCGGTGTCGACGACGAGCAGCCCCTCGGCCGTGTAGCGCTCAGGCTTGAGCTCGAAGGCCCAAAGGCCGACGGCCACGCCGACGGCCATGGCGGACGCCAGGGCCAGCTTGCGTCGCAGCAGCAGCCGCAGGAGCTCACGCAGCGGCACGGCGCGAATGGCCCCGGAGGGCGCGGCCGGCCATGCCGCCGGGCCGGCCGGCAGGGCGTCGGTCGCGATCGGCAGGGTCTGGAGATGGCCGCCCCGGGGCTCGCTGCTCATCCGCAATGGCTAACCGGTTGTTCAGCACGGGCGTAGCGCATCGCGGCCGGCGCCGGTGCAACGGCGGCGGCCAGCACACACCATGCTATGGCGATCCGATAAACCATGGCGTCAGGCCTTCAGGGACCGGCTGCACCGTCCGGTTGTCCGGATGCCGGCTCGGCCAGATCGTCGAACTGGAAGATCCGCACCCTGTCGATGGCGAGCTCGGCCGGGAACGGGGTGGTCGCATCGGGCGGGCCCGGCCAGGTGCCGCCGACGGCGAGCGTGATCAGGAGATGCATCGGCGCGTGGAGGTCGCCGGGCGTGGGCCAGCTCTGCAGCTCCTTGCCGTCGAGGAACCAGGTGATCCGGTCGGGTCGCCAGCTCAGGCCGAAGGTATGGAAGGCGGCGGCGAGATCGCCCGTTTGGACGGCGACGAACGGGATGCGGTCGGCCTCGATCGTGGTGTGCAGGTTCATCCAGAGCCGGTCGGGCTCGTGCCCGAGCACCTCGGCAATGTCGATCTCGGGCGGCCAGACGGGCTCGACCGGCAGCAGCCAGAAGGCCGTCCAGAGCCCCTGCCCGGCCGGCAGCTTCGCCCGGATGTCGACATAGCCGTAGGTCTGGGCGTGGTGGCCGAAGGTCGAGAGCATGCCCGAAAGGTAGGGGTAGCCCCAGACCCGGTCGGCGAGCTCGGGCGGGGTGGGGACGGCGCTGATCACCAGGGCACCGTCGGCGATGCGGAACGGGTCGAGGCCGAGGGGCGTGTCGCCGTCGCCGGTGAAGGCGGGATCGACGTAGAGCTGCAGCTCGCCGTTGTCCGGCAGGGTGAAGGCACCGATGCCGTCCCACTTGAAGCGGGTGCGCCAGGGGCCGGCGGCGTGGTCGAAGCGCTCGAGCTCGTCGACGAAGGTCGGATGGACGGGCGGCAGGTCGGGCGGGAGGTCGAGCATGGGCCGGTCCTCTCAGGCGGGCTCATGCGCGCGGCCGGCCCGGAGGCTTCGGCCTAGCTCGCGGAGCGTCGGCCCGGCCAGCAGCCAGAGGGCCAGGGCGTAGGCCAGAAAACCGGCGAGAATGGCCAGGGCGAGAAGCGGCAGCGGGGCCAGCAGCGGTCCCAGGCCGGCGCGGACGGCCAGAACCGCCAGCGCCATGGCCAGCGCGGCGAGCCAGACCGGCCGCTGCCGGCGCAGCACGCTGCCCGGTCGCAGGCCCAGCGTGCGGTGGAGGCCGCGCAGGAAGGCGGGCAGCATCGCGAGGTTGGCGACGCTGCCGGCGAGCGCTGCCGGCACCAGGCCCCAGGGTGCGGCCAGGGCGACCATTGCGAGGAAGAGCGCGGTGGTGGCCAGGGTCAGGCGGAGGCAGAGCCCGGGCCGGCCGGCGGCGACCATGATCTGCCCGGCGACCAGGGCCAGGGCATGGGCGATGCCGAGTGCGGCCAGCACCTGCAGGGGCGGCACGCTCGGCCGCCAGACCTCGCCCATCAGGAGCGGCACCAGGAGATCGGCGACGAGGGCCAGCCCGAGGCCCGCCGGCAGGCAGAGCGCCGTGGTCAGCCAGAGGGTGCGGTCGGCGGCGGGCCCGAGGGCGTCGGGCGTCGTGGCGAGCCGGGCCAGCACCGGCAGGGCGAGCGCATGGACGGTGTAGTGCGTGGCGAGGCCGAGCGCGAAGATCAGCCGGGTGGCGAGGAAATAGTGGCCGAGCGCGGTGGCAGGGGCGAACAGGCCGAGCAGGGCGAGGTCGAGCTTCCGGCCGGCGAACGTCGCCAGATGGGTGCCCATGACCGGCAGGGCGAAGCGGACGAGCCCGCGCACCGCCTGCCGGTCGAGCTGGGGGCGCGGCCGCCAGGGCTCTGCCACTGCCAGCACCAGCACACCCGTGGCCATGCCGCCGAGCTGCAGGCCGACCAGCGCCCAGGCGCCGGCGCCGGCCACGGCCAGGCCGAGCCCGACGAGGCCGCCGGCGGCAGTCGACAGCAGCACCCGCAGGGCGATGACCCTGAAGGCGAGGCGCCGCTGGAACCGGGCCTGGAGGACCGCCCCCGCCGCCGAGAGCGGCAGCACCAGGGCCAGCGCCGCCAGGGTCGGGGCGAGGTCCGGCTCGCCGAACAGCCGGGCCAGCGGCAGGGCCGCCGCCATGACGAGCAGCATCAGGCCGAGGCCGAGCGCCAGGTTGCACCAGAAGGCGGCGCCAAGCAGCGCCTCGTCCAGCCGCTCCGCGCGAATCACCGGCTCGGCCAGGCCATGGTGCAGGACGGTCTGGGCGGCGGCGACGAAGACGCCGGCCAGGGCGACGACGCCGAACTGCTCCGGCGCCAGCAGCCGGGCCATGAGCACGAAGACGACGAGGGCCATGCCTTCGCCGCCGATCGCCTCGACCAGCCGCCAGGCGGCGCTGGTCGCCACCGTGCGCCCGGTCACCGGCCGATCCGCCGCCGGCCGGTCCATCGGTGCCGCGGTCATGGCCCTGGTCATGGTGACGGGGACCAGCGGCGGATGGGGCCGAGCAGGCGCCGCACCGTCGCAGCCCGGGCCGCGGGCACGAAGCGCAGGGTGATCAGCGCGCGCGCGGCGGCCTGCGGCAGCAGCGCCACGGCGATGGCCCATAGGGCACGCAGCAGGCGGTGGTGCGGGCGCTGCGGCTGGCGCCAGCCGGCGGCGACCGTCGCCCCGGCGGCACGCAGGACCGCGCCATGGTCCCTGAGCGTCGCGGCCCGGAGCTTGGCCACCACCAGGGCGTGCTCGCGGTAGGAGAGGAGTCGGCCGAGCACGGTGCGGCCGGCGAAGGGGACACCCAGCCGATGGCAGTGCCGCTGGAGGATGGCGATCCTGGCCTCGTCGGCGGCGAGGTGCCCGGCGAAGCGCTCGGCGTCCATCGCCCCGCCGGCATAGGCATTGGCGCCGTGCAGCCGGTAGTCGCCGAGGACGGCCGCGCTCGTGTGGACCTCGCCGTAGAGCGGGGCCAGGGTGTTGAGCACCGAATCGACAAAGGCATGCGCGTCGAACGGCCAGATCGCCTCGAGGAACGTCCGGGCCCAGGCGTTGCCGCTGGTGGGCGGGCAGGGATAGTAGCCGGTTCGCAGCAGCTCGGCCCGGATGGTGGCTGGGGCGAGGTCGCGGGCGTATTTCGGGAAGAGGTGACCAAGGCCCATCGAGGCCTCGTCGATGACCCGGAGCCGGAACTGGCGCTTGGCGGCACGCGTCGGCCAGTCGGCGGCGGCGATGGCGGCGGCGTCGGGTGCCAGGCGGTCGTCGGCGTCGAGGAAGACGACGATGGGATGGCGCGAGCGGCGGAAGCCCTCGGCACAGGCCCGGGTCTGGCCGGCATTGGCCTGCAGGACCGCGGTGATCCGGCCGGCGTAGCGCTCGATCACCCGGCGCGAGTCGTCGGTCGAGCCGTCGTCGACGACGATCACCTCGACCAGCGGATGGGTCTGCGCCAGGGCGCTCTCGATCGCCTCGCCCAGAAAGCGGTCGTAGTTGTGGCTCGGGATGACGATGCTGACACCCGGCGCTTGGCTCACGTCTTGCTGGTCCATGCCGTCGTCGGGTCGCCGGCCACGGGACCGGCGATGCGCGAGGTGGCGGCCCGGCCGCGGCCCGCCGCTCGCGGCGCGCGATGGCGCGTGAAGAGGGTGATCAGGCGCTCGGCCAGGCGCGGCCGTGCCGCCGGAACGAACCGCATGGCGATGAGCCGACGCGCCGCTGCCGCCGGTGCCAGCGTCACACCGAGCGACCAGGCGGCGCGCAGCAGCTTGTGCCAAGGGCCGTGCGGATGGGCCAGGGCTGCCGCCATCGATCGCCAGCCCTCGGCCAGCAAGCCGAAGGTGTGGCCGCGCGCCCCGGCCTCGAGCTTGCGCCGGGCGAGCTCGATCTCACGGTAGTGGAGCGACCGCTCCAGCACCATCGGCCCGGCGAAGGCGATGCCGAGGCGCCGGCAATGGTCGGCGAGGACCTCCACCCGCAGCCGCTCGCTCGCCGCGTAGAAGGCGAACCGATCCGCGGCGAGCATGTTCTGGGCCCAGGTGTTCGCCCCGTGCACCCGGTAGCGGACAAGGGGCCGATGCAGCGTCCGCACCTCGCCGTAGAGCGGGGCGGTGGTGGTGAGCAGGCTGTCGGCATAGAGGGGCCGGCCAGCATAGTCGTGACCGCGAGGCGGCCGGCTCGCCTGGACGAGCCGGCGGCTGAAGGCGTTGCCGCTGGTGGGCGAGGACGGATAGGTGCCGGTGCGGAGCAGCTCGGCCCGGATCGTCGCCGGGTCGAGCGACGCCGGGAACTTCGGCCAGATGTGGCCGATGCCGCGCCCCCGGGCGTCGATCGTCTCCATCTGGAATTGCAGCCGTGCCGTGCCCGGGCGCCAGTTGGCGACGATGGTGGCGGCGGCCTCGGGGAGGAGCACGTCGTCGGAATCGAGGAACACGACGATGTCGTGCCGGGCCGCGTCGAAGCCGCGCAGGCAGGCCGCGAGATGGCCGGCATTGTCCTGGAAGATGGCCGTGATCCGCTCGCCGAAGGCCTCGATGACAGCGCGCGAGCCGTCGGTCGAGCCGTCGTCGACGACGATCACCTCGATCGGGTCCCAGGTCTGGGCGAGCGCGCTGGCGATCGCCTCGCCGACGAAGGGCTCGTAGTCGTAGCTGGTGACGACGATGCTGACACCCGGACGCTGGCTCGCCGGCTCGCCGGTCATGGGTGGGTCTCCTTCATGGCGCCACGACGCGTCGCAGGCGCGACGCGCCGGCGGGCGGCGGCATAGACCGCCAGCGTCTGATGCCCGATCGCCTGCCAGCCGGGGATCCGATCGCGCAGCCTGCACATGTCGCTACGCATCGCCATCAGGCATGCGGGGTCGTCGACGAGCCGGCGCAGCGCCGCGGCCAGGGCGGCCGGGTCGCCCGGCGGCACGAGCAGGCCTTGGCGGCCATCGGCGAGCAGCTCCGCGAACGCGCCGATCCTCGAGGCGACCACCGGGACACCGGCGGCAACGGCCTGCATCAACACACCGCTGGCCTCGATCTGCCGGTAGGGGAAGAGCATGGCGTCACAGCCGGCGACGAGGTCGGCCATGGCCGCGTCGGCGACGTAGCCGGGCTCGAGCCGGAGGCACGCACCGAGGCCGAGGGCAGCCGCCCGGGACTCGAGCGGCTTCATGTCGAGATGCGGCTGGCCCACGACCCGGACCCGAAAGTGCTCGCGCTCGGCCGGGGCGAGGCGGCCGAGCGCCTCGATCAGGACGTCGACGCCCTTGTAGGGCTTGAGCTTGCCGAGCTGCAGCAGGCGGAGCTGCGGTGCCGGTGGCGGGGCGGCATCGCGTCGGCTGCCGAGCAGGCCGTGCGGCACCACGAACAGCCGGTCGGCCGCCACGCCCTGGCGCAGGAGCCGGCGGCGGCCCGCCTCGGTGTGGCAGATCACGGCATCCACTCCGCGCACCAGCCGGCCGACGCCGGCGGCCATCAGCCAGGGCTCGGCCCCGTTGTAGGGGGTGGTGTCGTGGACGGTCATGACGACCGGGGCGACGCGGCGCAGGGCCGGCAGGGCCAGCTGGTCGAGGAGCGGCAGCGGTGCCCATTGCAGGTGGATCACGTCGACCTGCAGCCGGCGCAGCACGGCGGGCAGGCGGGCGAGGTCGAGGCCATGCAGGAGGCCCTTGAGCGGGCGGGCGAGCGGCTTGGGCAGGCGGCGGCCGGGCCGGGTCGCCAGCGGCCGGTAGAAGTGGCCCCGGTGGTCGAGGCCGGCGGCCAGGGCGAGCGGGCCGCCGGCCTCGCCGACGAGGGTCACGGCGCTGCCCGCCGCGCCGAGACCGCCGGCCAGCGCGGCATCGTAGGGCGGGGTGAACTCGCTCGGATCGATCAGGGCGATGCGCATCGGCTCAGCCCGGCGCCCGCTCGGGCCGTGCGGAGGCGGCGACGCTCCAGGTCACGGCGCGGGCCCCGCGCATCGCCCGGAAGGCGCCGATGGCATTGCCGGCGAAGGCCAGCAGCATGTTCCAGGCCTGCTCGGCCGGGCCGAAGCCGCGGCGCAACGCCAGCCAGAAGCCGAGGCTGCCGAGGCCGGCCAGGGCGATGGTCGGGACCAGGCCGAGCAGCAGCAGCGCCGCCAGGGCCAGCAGGCCGGCGCCGGCCGCCATGAACCAGCCGCCGATCCAGCGCATGAGCCGGTACATGACGTACTTGTAGCGGTGCCACGGATCGAGGGTCTTGAGCCTGGGCCAGAGCGTGGCGTGGACGGCCATGCACTCGCAGGCAATGCGGATCTTGCGCCGGAACTCGTCGGATGCTGCCGTGGTGTGCCACTCGAAGGCCCTGAGATCAGGAGCGCGCACGACGCGGGCGCCCGCGAGGAGGACGGCGAGCGGCAGATAGAGGTCGTCGAAAAGGCCGCTGGGCACGGGCTGGTGCAGCCGTCGGCGGATGGCGAAGAGCGAGCCGTCGCCGCCGATGGCCGAGCCGGTGTCGGTCTCGAGGCCGCGGGTCCACTCGTTGAGCCGCCAGTAGGCCGAGCCCACGGCGGCGGTCGCCCCGGCGTCGCCGTTGACGTAGGTCAGATGGCTGCAGACGCAGCCGATCGTCGGGTCGGCGAACCAGCGGCGCAGCACGTCGACGGCATCCGGAGCGATCTCGACATTGGCGTCGGTGAACAGGACGACCGAGGCGTCGGTCATGCCGACGAGCGTGTTCATCCCGTGGGTCTTGCCGCGCCGCTCCGGCGAGACGACCAGCCTGATGCGGTCGCGGAACGGCGCGAGCAGCTCGGCCGTGCGGTCGGTGGCGGCGTCGACATAGACGAGGATCTCGAGCTCGCCGGCGGCGGCCCGGAGCCGCAGCAGGTCCGCCATCTTGGCCAGGATGGTCCGCTCCTCGTTGTAGGCGCAGAGGCAGATCGCGAAGGTCTCGGCCGGCGCCAGGGGGTCGGGCCGCGGCACGGGCGGGGCGGGCCGCAGGCGGCGGGCGACGAGCAGGCTCGCCTGGTAGGGGCCGAACGGGTAGACGCCGAGGAGGAGGCAGACGAGACCCACGGCGATGCAGAGGGCGGTGAGCATGGCGATCCCTCCGGGTCAGCAGGCGTTCTCGCCCTTGAGCGTGGCGAGCGGGGTGCGCAGCAGGATGAGCAGGTCCAGCCAGAGCGACCAGCGGCGGATGTAGTCGAGGTCGTAGTCGACCCGGCGGCGCAGGTCGTCGGCGGTCTCGGTGTTGCCGCGTAGGCCGTTGACCTGGGCCCAGCCGGTGATGCCGGGGCGCACCCGGTAGCGGCGCTGGAAGCGCTCCACCACCTCCTCGTAGGGCCGGCCGCCGGCCTTGGCGTTCGAGGGATGCGGCCGCGGGCCGACCAGCGACATCTCGCCCTTGAGCACGTTGAGCAGCTGCGGCAGCTCGTCGATCGAGCTGCGGCGAAGGAAGGCGCCGACGCGGGTGACCCGGGGATCGCCCCTGGTCACCAGCCGGTCGGCGAGCGGATCCGCCATGTCGTGGCGCAGGGTGCGGAACTTGAGCGCGTCGAAGCTCCGGTTGTTGTAGCCGCGGCGCAGCTGGCGGAAGAGGACCGGGCCCGGGCTGTCGAGCTTGACCGCGAGCGCCGTGACGAGCAGCAGCGGGGCGAGAAAGACCAGCATCGTCGCAGCGACGACGATGTCGGCCAGGCGCTTGACGGTGCAGGCGGTCGGCCCGAGCGGCGCCTCGTGGATCCGGCTGGTGGCGAAGTCGGCCCGGCCGCCGCCGACCGGCACGGCGATGCCGACCGCGACCGGGACGACCTCGAGGGCCAGGAGCAGCCGGTCGAGCCGCGCCGGGCTCGTGCCGTCGGCTGGCGCCGCCACCACGATCTCGTCGGCCCAGCGCACCGCCTCGACCGCGGCCTCGGCTGCCGCCCCGCTGTCCGGCCGGGCGCGCACCAGCTCGAGGGCGCAGGCGCAGCCGCGCTCGGCGGCGAGCTGGGCACGCAGCCGGTCGGCCGCCATGGGCACGTGAGGTGGCAGGAGATCGAGCACGGCGATTCGCCGGCGGAGGCCGCCCCGCCGCTCCGCCCGCTGGATCCAGACGGCCACGCCGAGGCGCAGGCTGGCCTGCGCCAGGGCGAGAACGGCGACGGCCAGGAGCACGCTCCAGGCGGCGAGCAGATGATCGGCGGCGAAGGCCGCGATGATCGTCATGCCGGCTGTGACGGCGAGCGTCGCGAGGCCCAGCAGCGGCGGCAGGCCGCGCTCCGGCTGGCGCAGCCGGTCGAAGGCGTAGCCGCGCATCGGCTGGCCGAGCAGGCTCGCGGCGAGGCCGAAAAGCCCGGCCAGCGAAACTTCAAGCGCGCCGATGCCGAGACCCTCGCGGCCGAGCCCGAGCAGGATGGCGGCAACCACCAGGCCGGCCTCGAGGAGACCCACGCCGAGGCCGAGCAGCGGTGCGGTGGCGGCGAGCGACAGCTCGCCGGACAGCCCGGGCCGGCGCTCGTCGACGAGGCTGTGATCATTCACCGAGTGGAGCATGCGGCGGGTCTTCTAGGCTCGGGTTGAGCGAGGCGGGGCGACGTCCCGATGCTGCGGGGCGCTGGTCTCGGGCGAACGCGGGGCGGGGCCGCGGGTGGCCCGGGGGGCGTCGACCAGGCGCGGCCAGCCGACCAGCGCGAGGATCAGGAACTGGACGAAGAAGGCGAGCAGGAAGCCGCCCAGGAAGACGACCTGGAAGAGCAGGGCCGCGGCCAGGAGCCGGTCCGGCGTGCCGGCGAAGAGGCAGTAGCCATAGAACACGGCGAAGGGCAGGCCGCCGATCAGGCCGTACTCGACCACGAGCTTGAGCCAGGAGGAATCCTGCACCGCGTAGTCGAAATGCCAGACGGTGGCGGCCATGCCGCCGGGGCCGACGCCGCCGAGCAGGAGGTCGGGGCGGTGGCCGAAGACGTCGGCTGCGGCCCACCAGGGACCGAAGAAGCGCATCGAGCCGCTCGAGAGCGGGTGGGTGAACTCGCTTAGCCGGTCGAGGAAGAAGCTGATCGGGAAGGTGTCGGCGAGCGGCCAGACGACCGCCAGGGCGAGGACCGGCAAGGCCAGGAGCCAGCGGCCGTGGCCGCGTCCGATCAGGACCAGGGGCAGGAAGACGGCGAGCAGCACGAGGCCGGTGCCGGAGAACGCAACGAGGAGCCCGAGCCCGAGCAGGCCCAGCGCCCAGGGCCGGTCGAAATGGCGGAGCTCGACCAGGACCGCTACAGCGAGCAGTTGCGACAGCAGCGACGGCTCCAGCAGCCAGAGGCCGGTCGACTTCACCAGCCCGCCGCCGAGCTCGATCACGCGGTTGAAGTCGGGGATGAAGAAGGCGGCCGGCAGCAGCCGGTCGAACGGGAACATCCAGGCCTGGGCACCCACGAGCTGCAGGGCGAACTGGCCCAGGCCCGAGGCGGCGACGACCAGCGCCAGGGCCTGGAAGAGCCCGAGCAGACGGCGATAGGCGGCAGCGCGCATCGGTGCGACCAGGACGAAGGGCAGGTAGAGCAGGCCCAGCATGGCCAGGGAGAAGGCGGAGAACGCGCCGTCGCCCAGGGCCAGAGTGGCCAGCAGGCCGGCCGCCGAGACGCAGAAGAGGGCGAAACGGGCGGGCTCGACGACGAGGCGGCCGGTGGCGAGGGCCCAGGCGGTCGCCAGGAGGGCCAGGACGAAGCCGACCCCGAGCAGGCTGCCCAGTGCCGGGACGGCGAAACGCTGCAGCAGGGTGACGGACACGAGCACGACCGCGAACGGCAGGAGCCCGGGCGTCGCGGACGCGGTGGCTGCCGTCCATGCCGGGCCGAACGCCGGGGCTTGACGGCTGCCGCTCCGGCCCGGCGCGGCGGCGGCGTGACCGGCGCCGGTCGCGACAGCCTGCGCGGCGCCCGACCGGCCCATCAGGCCACCAGCGAGCGGTCGGCGGTGAGTGCCGCATAGGCGCCGATCAGCTGGCCGAGCCCGGCCTCGATGTCGATCGTCGCCTGCCAGCCGAGCAGGGCGAGGGCACGGGCCGGGTCGCCCCAGAAGCGGGCGACGGTGCCGCCGACGGCCGGCTCCTCGACGATTCGCGCCCGACCGCCGCCGAGCTGGCAGGCGAGCCGGGCCAGGGTCCCGAGCCGGGTCGGTCGGCCGGTCGCGAACTGCACCGGTGGCAGGTCGTGCTCGCCGGCGAGGAGCGCGGCGACCAGCCGGCCCACGCCCCGGGCGACGTCGTCGACATGGGTGAAGTCGAAGGCATTGGCGGCGCCGCGGACATGCAATACGCCGCCGCCGGCGGCGGCCCGGGCGAAGGCGGGCACGACGCGGTCGGGATGATCGTCGACGCTGCCGTAGACATTGGCGAAGCGGGCGATCTGGGTCACCTGGCCGGCGGCACGGGCAGCCATCGCCAGGCGCTCAGCGGCCGCCTTCGAGCGGCCGTAGAGGTTGATCGGAGCGGCGGGAGCGGTCTCGGGCACCGGCAGCGCGGCCGGCTCGCCATAGACCTCGCGGCTGCTGGCGAGCAGCAGCCAGGGCCGCTGCGGCAACTGGCGCGCGGCGAGGAGCACCTCGCGGACGCTGGCGACGTTGACGGCCCGGCAGCGCGCCGGGTCGGACCGGCTGGCGCCGACCCGGGCGACGGCCGCGAAATGGAGGATGCCGGCGCAGTCGCGGGCCCGGGCCGCGACGGCGCCGGGCTGGCAGACGTCGCCGTGCTCCGGGTGGCCGATCGGCCAGGCGATGTCGAGGCCGGCGACGTCATGGCCGCGCGACGCGAGGTGTCGCCTTACCGCACCGCCGATCAGCCCGGCCGAGCCGGTGAGCAGCAGCCGCGCCATCAGGTCAGCCGGGCACGACGGCGCCGGCCACGAGGGCGCGCGCCACCGCCACAGCACCGTGACCCGCGATGTCGTCGCGCCGCGGACGGGTGCGGCGAGCGGCGCCGCGCCGACGGGGATCCTCCATGCCGGGATGACGCCTCCGCATCCTCGTTGCTCTCCACTGGCGCGCCACGCGGCCGTGGCCCGGGATCACTGGCGTGCGGAATGGGCCCGCTCAGCGTGCCGAGGACCGATCGGCCCGGCTCGCGAGATACGGCAGCGCCGTCAGAACAGCCATGGTAATTTCGCCGTCCTTGTACGCCGGCGCGGCAACATTTCATCAACACTTAAATATTAATAATGTAAATATTTCCGACAGTCTTCAGAACAACTGGCTTTCCCGCGCCCTCAAGGCATATCATGAGGCATCAATATTGAGCGATGAGGCTTGCCGAAGGCGGGCAAGCCATGATTGATGGGGGTTTTTGCAACCGAGCCCGACACGCTCGCCGGGTGCGACATTTTCGAGCGGGCTAGTACCAGTAGCCGGTGGCGCGGAAGCGTGGCCGGCTGTCGGCCACACCCAGCCCGGCGGAGTGGCTGCCGCCGATGCGCCCCTGGCCGGGCAGTCCCGGGAAGGTGGCGGCGGGGTCCGGCTCGGCATAGAGCGACAGGAGCCGCTCGACCCGCTCCTCGGTCGGCGGGTGGGTGCGCAGCAGGGACGGCTCGGGCATCCGCCGGCCGGGCAGGAGGATCTCCTCCCAGTAGCGGCCCTGGTAGCGGTCGAGCTTCTCCAGCGCCGCGGCGAGGCCGGCGGGGTCGCGGGTCAGGGTCGCGGCCTCGAGATCGGCGTCGAACTCGCGCGCCCGCGAGAGGGCGAGCTGCAGCAGGCTGCCGACGACCGGCGCCGTCAGCAGCACGAGGACCGTGAGGAACGGCACCGGCGCGAAGCCGAAGAGCCAGAGCGGCAGGCTGGCAATGGCGAGGACGATGCCGACGGTGGCCATCAGGCTGGTCAGCCGGCTCATCGTGTCGGCGAGGCCCATCAGCCAGAGGTCGTTGTTGCGGACGTGGCTGATCTCGTGCGCGAGGACACCCGCCAGCTCGCGCCATTCCAGGGTCCGCAGCAGGCCCGCAGTGATGGCGATGGCGGCACGGCGCCGGTTGCCGACGGCGAAGGCATTGAGGGTCGAGGACGGCAGCAGGTAGAGCCGGGGCACGGCGTCGAGGCCGGCGCGCCGGCTCAGCTCCTCGACCAGGAGGGCGCCCTCGGGAAAGCTCAGGCGGTCGACCGGCCGGGCCCGATAGGCGCGCATCACGAGGTCGGGCACGACCGAGGGCGAGAGGAGGAAGCCCAGCAGGCCGCCTGCCACGGCCCAGAGCGCCACGTCGAAGCCCCAGAGGCTCCAGGCCGAGAGGAAGACGATCCCCGCCATGCCGCCGAGCAGCAGGGCCGAGTGCAGGATGTTGCGGCGCTTGTGCAGTCGGCGCCGCTCGGCGTCGAAGACGAGACGGGGACGTCCGGGCGGCGGCGCGGCGCGAATGACCCTGAACATCACGATGATGTAGGCGGTCCGACGGTTGCCGCCAACGGCGATTGCCGCGGCGTGCCGGAGCTGCAACAAGGCGACGAGAGAAGTGGCGAAGGCCGGAGCGTGGGGCCGGAGCGTGGGGCCGGAGCGTGGGGCCGGAGCGTGGGGCCAGAGCGTGGGGAGAGCGGCGGTGGCCGAGCCGGCGATGATCGGGGTCGATTGGGGGACGTCGCGCCTGCGGGTGGCCCTGGTCGGCCGGGATGGTGTCGTGCTGGCGGAGCATGCCGCCGATGCCGGCATCCTGGCCGTCCCGGACGGCGGGTTCGCGGCGGTGCTGCGCGACGCCGTGGCCGCGCTGGCCGGTCCGGCCGGCCTGCCGCCGACGAGCCTGCCGATCGTGCTGAGCGGCATGATCACCAGCCGCCAGGGCTGGCACGAGCTCCCCTATGCCGCCTGCCCGGCCGACGCCCCGGCGCTCGCCCGGGCGATCCGTCGCGTCGACGAGCCGGGCCTCGGGCCGCTGCATTTCATCACCGGCCTCGCCTGGACCGGCAGCGACGGCCTGCCCGACGTGATGCGGGGCGAGGAGACGCAGATCCTGGGCCAGGACGACCTGGCCACGGACGAGGCCGTGGTCCTGCCGGGGACGCACAGCAAGTGGGTCGTCGTCGAGACCGGCCGGATCCTGCGCTTTCGCACCTACCTCACCGGCGAGCTCTTCGCCGTGCTAAAGGCGCATTCGATCCTCGGCCGGCTGATGGCGGTCGGGCCCGAGGATGCGGCGGCGTTCGCCCGCGGGGTGCGGGCCGGGCTCGCCGGGCCCGGCCTGCTCGGCAGCCTGTTCAGCGCCCGGGCCCTGCCGCTTTTGGGCGGGCTGCCGGAAGCCGGCGTCGCGGACTACCTCTCGGGCCTGCTGATCGGTGCGGAGATCCGCGAGGCGCTGGCGAGCGAGCGGCCGGAGGCCGTGGTGGTGATCGGCAGCGACGCCCTGGCCCGGCGCTATGCGGCGGCGTTCGAGCTGGCCGGCCTCCGGCACCGGCCGGGCCGAGCGGACGCGGCGGTGCGGGGGCAATGGGTGGTGGCTCGCGCAGCGGGGATCATCGGATGAGCGGGACGGTCGAGGCGAAGCTCGCGGCAGCACTGGCGGCGCTGCCGCTGGTGGCGATCCTGCGCGGCATCAGGCCGGACGAGGCCGTGGCGGTGGGCGAGGTGCTGGTCGGGGCCGGGTTCCGGCTGATCGAGGTGCCGCTGAACTCGCCCGAGCCGTTCAAGAGCGTCGAGCTTCTGGCGCAGCGCTTCGGCGCCGGCTGCGTGATCGGCGCCGGCACGGTGCTCGAGCCCGCGGCGGTGGCACGGCTCGAGGCGGCCGGCGGCGAGCTCGTCGTCATGCCGCATGGCGACCCGGACGTGATCAAGGCCGCCAAGGCGATGGGCCTCGCCTGCGTGCCGGGCGTGGCGACGCCGACCGAGGCGTTCGCGGCCCTGGCGGCGGGCGCCGATGCCTTGAAGCTGTTCCCGGCCGAGGTGCTGCCGCCGCTGGCGGTCAAGGCGCTGCTGGCGGTCCTGCCCAAGGGCACGGCGCTCCTGCCCGTCGGCGGCATCGAGCCCGGCAGCCTGGCCGGCTACGTCGCCGCCGGGGCGCGCGGCTTCGGCCTCGGCTCCGCCCTCTACAAGCCGGGGATGGCGCCCGCCGAGGTGGGCCAGCGGGCGGCATCGTTCGTCGCCGCCTGGCACGCCCTCAAACCCTGAGGCTGAAGGCGGCGACGGGGCCCTCGATGACGACGCGCTCGGCCAGGCGCGCCGCATAGGCGGCGAGGCCGGCGGCTGCAATCGGCCGCTCGGGGCCGTCGGGGTGGGCGGCGTGGATGACGAAGCCGGTGGCACGATCGGGCTGCGGCCGACGCACCGGTGCCGGGCCCCTCGCCCAGTCCGCGGGCCCGGCACCGCTGCCCTCGCGGGCAGTGACCGCCTGCGCAAAGCCGTCGCCGGCCTGCGCCTCGCGGGCGAGCTCGGCGAGGAGACGCGAGGCCTCGCGCACGTGGACGGGACGCAGCTGCAGCATGCGGTGGATGCTAGCGCGTTAACCTTAATTCCGGGTGAACGCGGCGCCGGGCCTCGCGGATCGGCAGGCGGCCGTTGGCGAGCGGCGCCGGCCCGTGCATCGCCCTGGATGCCGCACCCACCGTGTCGCTCGCGCACCAGCACGAGATGCAGACATGACGGAGGCCAGTGCCGCACCGGCCGAGTGGCGTCGACGAGCCTGACGGGTGCACACGGCTGCCGGCGGGACGCTGCGGGATCCCGTGGCGCTTCAGCACCCACACGGCTCGCAGCGATGCCGGGCGGCCGCCGCTTCCGGCGGCTGTGGTGCCGCCGCGACGGCGTAAGGCTCAGCGCCGGTCGCTGCCACGCATCAGCGTCAGGGTGGTCAGGGCCATCACGCGCATCGAGGCCACGAGGTCGGCGACGACCACGAACTCGTCGGGCTGGTGTGCCAGGTCCAGGATGCCGGGGCCGTAGGCGACACAGTCGTGGAGATGGCCGATCCGGGCGATGTGCTTCTGGTCGTAGGTGCCGGGCGAGGCCACGAACCGGGCCTCCCTGCCGAGCACCGCCCGGATCGCCGCGGCAACGGCCTGCGGCACGGGTGCGGTGGGCTCGGTCATGATCGGGGCCACGTGCATGAGCTCGCGCAGGCGGTAGGCGAACCCGGCCCGCCCGGCCGCCAGCCGGTCGAGCAGGCCGGTGATCTCGCCCCGCACCGCGTCGATGCTCTCCTCGATCAGGTAGCGGCGGTCGAGGGTCAGGCGGCAGCGGTCGGGCACGCAGGGCGACGGCAGGCCGGTGCCGTCAGGCGCGGTCCCCGCCTGGACGGCATTGAGGTTCAAGGTCGAGGCCCGGGCGGCATCCGGGACCACGGGCATGGCGGTCCGCCGCTGCGCCAGGCGCGGGAAGATCTCCGTCTCGAGCGCCTGGATGAAGGCAGCCATGTGGCGGATCGCGCAATCGCCGAGAAACGGCATCGAGCCGTGGGCGATCCGGCCGCGGGTCTCGACCTCGGCCCACCAGACGCCGCGATGGCCGATGCAGACCCGGTCGACGTTCAGGGGCTCGGGGATGATGACGTGATCGACCCGGGGCTTGGAGAAGAGCCCCATTCGCGCCAGATGGGCGACGCCGCCGAAGCCGCCGGATTCCTCGTCGACGGTGCCTGAGATCTCGATCGCACCGCAAAGCGGCAGCCCGCTCTGGATCAGCGCCTCCATGGCGACCACGGCGGCGGCCAGCCCACCCTTCATGTCGCAGGTGCCGCGACCGTAGATTTTGCCGTCCCGGACCTCGCCCGCGAAGGGATCGGTGGTCCAGCCCTGCCCCACCTCGACGACGTCGATATGGCCGTTGAAGTGGATGGTGGGCCCGGCCCTGCCGGTCTCGTAGCGGCCGACGACGTTGGTCCGCGGGTAGCGGTCGCTGTCGCCTGGCGCCCCCTCGCCGCGGATGTACCGCACGGCGAAGCCCGAGGCTTCGAGCCGACGGCCGAGGAACTCGGCGCAGGGTGTGTAGGCCTCGCCCGGCGGGTTGACGGTCGGGAAGGCGACGAGCTCGCGGGTCAGGCCCACCACCTCGGCCTCGCGCTCGCCGATCGCCCGCTCCAGCTTCTCGTCCATCGGCTTCCTCGCGGTCGTCTGGCCCGCTATCAAGGGTCGAAGCGTCGGGGCTCGCCCGGCGGAAGTCAACAACAGCCGGGGGGCAGGACGATGACCGTGGCGGCAGAGATCGTGGAGAATCGGATCAAGGGCGGCAGGCTCGGCGGCCTCGGGCTGGCCGAGGATGCCGGCTATGCCGTGCAGGCCGAGGCCAACCTGGTGCTCGGCCAGTCGCTGGGGGCCGTGGCGGGCCACAAGATCGGGGCGACGGCCGAGGGCATGCGCAAGCTCCTGAACGTCCCGGGCCCGATCGCCGGCGACGTCTTCACCAAGACGGTGCACCGCGGCAGCGCCACGCTGCGGCTCGCCAACTACGTGCGGCCGGGGATCGAGACCGAGATCGCGGTGCGCATCGCCCGCGACCTGAAGCCCGAGGAGGCACCCTGGACGGTCGAGCGGATCGCCGCCGTCGTGGCCGCCGTCATGCCGGCCATCGAGATCGTCGACGACCGCTACCAGGACTTCAAGGCGGCCGGCGCCGGCACGATCATCGCCGACAATGCGTTCAACGCCGGCAGCATCCTCGGGCCGGAGCGGACGGACTGGCAGGGTCTGGCCCTCGACAAGCTCACGGCACGGACGCTGATCGATGGCAGGGAGGTGGCGACCGGCCTCTCCGACGAGCTGCTCGGCCACCCGCTCAAGGCCCTGGTCTGGCTCGCCGACCGCTATGCCGGGCTCGGCCGGACGCTCGCGGCCGGCCGCTTCGTGAGCCTGGGCACCATCACCCCGGTGCAGTGGATCGCCGGGCCGTGCAAGGTCGAGATCGAGGTCGAGGGGCTGGGCGGCGTGGCGGTGACCTTTACCTGAGCAAGCCGGACCTGCGGCGGGCCGTCGCCGAACGCCCCGTTCAGCGACCCTGGTGCACGAGCCTGGCATCCAGCGCCAGCGCCCGCCCCGCCAGCAGATCGGCCTCGGCGGCCTGCACCGCGTCCAGTGCGCCCACCGGTGGCCGCGCGCGCTCGGTCGTGAAGATGCCTTCGAGCCGCCTCACCTTCTTCCAGAAGGCGATGCTGATGGCGATGTCCTGGTTCGAGAAGGAGATGATCGGCAGGCACTGCTCGAAGAGGGCCCGGGCGGCGGCGTGGTCGCCCTGCTGCCAGAGGTCGAAGATCTTCACGTAGGCGGGGAGCAGGCCGGAGGGGATGAAGGCGTCGAGGTTCCGCGCGAGGCCGTCGAGCATCTGCATGGCGGCCCAGCCGCCCGAGAGGTGCAGGCGGTCGCCGAGCGCGTTCCTGACGGCCGTGTATTTCGGGCCGGCCGGCGCCGTCTCGACCTTCAAGGCCTGGAAGGCCGGGACGGCGGCGGCGAGGCGCTCGATGGTGGCGACGGGAATGCCGGCGCCGTGCCAGTCGAGGTCCTGGAGCATGATCGGGGCGGCGGCGGCGTCGCCGAGGCGTGCCAGCGCCTCGTCGAGGTCGGCGTCGGCGAGCGTGGCGGGCGGTTGCCAGAGGACGAGATCGGCGCCGCAAGCCCGGGCACGGGCGGCGAGATCCAGGCTGGTGGCGAGGTCCTGGGCGCTGACGCCGGCGATGACCTGCAGCCGGCCCTTGCAGGCGATGGTGACGGTCTCGAGCAGAGCATGGCGCTCGGCGGGGCGAAGCGCCCCCACCTCGCCGGCGACGGCGGTGGCGAGCACGCCCGAGCAGCCGGCCGCGGCCACGTGGTCGATGAGCCGGACGAGGCTGGCGTGGTCGGGCGCGTCGTGCTCGGTGAACGGCGTGTGCAGGCTGGCGACGATGCCGGTCAGGTGGGCTAGGTGGTGCATGGCGGCCGGTGTTCCCTGATCGGTCGGTTCGGGTTTGCTTGTGCTATCCTGGCGCCACCTGACATGGAAGGCCGATGCGGTGCCGGCCTTGAGCGCGGCACGCCCGGACTTATGTAAGACGTAAGACATTCTTACGGAGGGTGCATGATGTCTGTGAACGAGGCTACGGCACGGGTGAGCACCAAGGCGCAGCTCGTGCTGCCGAAGCGGATTCGCGAGAAGCTCGGGATCAAGGCCGGTGATCTCGTCCGGTTCAGCGAGCGGGACGGAGCGGTGGTCATCGAGCGGCTGGACCCGGAGCCGGTCGAGGACCCGTTCGCCCTCTTCGACGAATGGTCGTCGCCCGCGGACACCAAGGCCTATGCAAAGCTTTGAGCCGCTGGATGTCGTCTCGGTGCCGTTCCCCTTTGCGGAGCGGCCTGTGACGCAGCGGCGTCCCTCCGTCATCCTGGCGCTGCCACCGAGCGGCAGCCGTCACCCCTTGCTTTGGGTCATGATGATCACGAGCCTCGAGAACCGGCGATGGCCGGGAGACATCGTCATCGCCGACCTCGATGCGGCCGGCCTGCCAGAGCCATCGGTCATCAGGTTGGCCAAGATGGTGGTCATCGAGCAGATCGCCATCGAGCGAAAAGGTCGCCTGGCGGATGGCGACGCGGCGTCGTTGCGAGCGGGACTGAACGAACTGCTCCGCCCCTTGCGCGTGGCAGCGCCATGAGCCCGCCCAACCGCGCCACGGCCGAGAGCCGCGCCGTCCAGGCGTTGCACGAGGTCGATGCGGCGACGGGGGCGGTGGTGCCGCCGATCGCGCCGGCCTCGACCTTCGCGCGGGACGCGGACTATGCGCTCAGGGGCGGGCACGTCTACAGCCGGGACACCTGCCCGACCGTCATGCATGCCGAGCGGATCGTCGCCAGCCTCGAGGACGGGGCGGCGGCGCTGCTGTTCGGCTCGGGGCTCGCGGCCTGTGCGACGCTGTTCGAGACGGTCCCGGCGGGCAAGCGGATCGCGGCCCCGCGGGTGATGTATCATGGCGCCCAGGACTGGCTGGTGCGGCTGCGGGACAAGCGGGGCATCGGGCTCGACTGGTTCGATGCGGGCGATCCGAGCAGCCTCGCGTCGGCCGTGCGGCCCGGGGAGACGGCCCTGCTCTGGCTCGAGACGCCGGTCAATCCGAACTGGGACGTCATCGACATCGAGGCGGCGGCAGCGATCGGGCATGCGGCGGGGGCGCTGGTGGCCGTCGACGGGACCTGCGCCTCGCCGGTGACGACGCAGGCGCTCGGGCTCGGGGCCGACATCGTGTTTCATTCGGCCACCAAGTACCTGAACGGGCACAGTGACCTCACGGCGGGCGTGCTGGTCACGCGGGTCGAGGACGAAACCTGGCGGGAGCTGCGCTGGCTCCGGTCGCGGATGGGCGGGGTGCTCGGGGCGTTCGAGGCCTGGCTGTTGATCCGCGGGATGCGGACGCTGTTCGTTCGCTTCGACCAGGCGTCGGCCAATGCGCTGGCGATCGCGACGCATCTGGAGGGGCATCCCGCGATCGAGCGGGTGCTTTATCCCGGGCTCGAGAGCCATCCGCAGCACGCCGTGGCGAAGCGGCAGATGACGCGCGGGTTCGGGGGGATGCTCTCGATCCTGGTCCGGGGCGGGGCGGCCGAGGCGAAGCGGATCGCCTCCTCGACCCGGCTCTTCCTGCCGGCGACGTCGCTCGGCGGGGTCGAGAGCCTGATCGAGCACCGCAAGGCCGTCGAGGGGCCGCACAGCGTGGTCCCCGACAACCTGATCCGGATCTCGGTCGGCATCGAGGACGTGGACGACCTCGTGGCCGACCTCGACCAGGCGCTCGGTCAGTAGACGACGTTGAACAGCAGGCCGAGCGCCAGCGCCCCGCCGAGCGAGAAGGCGAGATAGGCCAGGAAGACGGGCGGCCGGGCGAGCGCCCAGACCGCGATGGCGGCCGGCAGCGAGGTGACGCCGCCGGCGATCAGGAAGGCCATGCCGGCGCCGGGCGTCATGCCCTGGGTCATCAGGCCGCCGATCAGCGGCAGGGCGGCGTAGCCGTTGAGATAGGCAGGGACGCCGACCAGCACGGCGGTGACCACGGGAAGGACGCCCGCACCGCCCAGGGTCGAGGCCACGAGCTCGGCCGGGACATAGGCGATCATCAGGCTTTCGAGCAGGAAAGCGAGGGCCAGCCACTTGGCGAGGAAGAGCGTGGTGTCGAGGCCGCTCCTGGCGAAGGTGGCGCGCCGTGCCGGTTCCTCCCAGAAGCGCCAGACGACGACCTTGGGGTTCCTGATCCTGGCCCCGCCGCAGCCGCCATT
Organism: uncultured Geminicoccaceae bacterium; assembly: GCA_964460465.1. Classification (GTDB taxonomy): domain Bacteria; phylum Pseudomonadota; class Alphaproteobacteria; order Geminicoccales; family Geminicoccaceae; genus SLRI01. Next base: position 35,959 of record CAYWSB010000011.1, read on the forward strand.
GCCGACCTCGGGGCGCAAGGGGTCGCCGAAAGCGCCGTGCTTCATCAAGAGCGCGGTGCCGAAGCCGCCGATGAGGCCCATCGCCACGGCGGCGAAGGTCTTGAAGAGCGCGAAGCCGAGGCCGAGCGTGCCCAGGGTGAGCACGAACATCGAGGGATCCATGAGCGGCGAGGCGAGCCAGAAGGCCATGACGGCGGGCAGCGGCACGCCCATGACGAGCAGGGCCGCGATCAGCGGGATGACGCCGCAGGAGCAGAACGGCGAGAAGGCGCCGACGATGCTGGCGACCACGATCATCGGCAGGAGCCGGCCGGTGAACGCCTTGGCGATGAGGTTGTCGGCACCCGACGCCTTGGCGTAGGCGGCGATGGCGATCGCGGCAAGGAGGAAGGGCGCGACGCCGAGCAGGCTGTCGGCGACGAAGCCGATGCTGGTCCAGGCCTGTTCCGCCGAGACGGCGGCGGTGGCGACGAGGATGGCGAGAATGGCGAGGACGACCTTGTCCGGCAGCCGGGCGGCATCGCCCAGACGGGCGACGAGGGCACTCATGGAGCGCTTCCTTCTCTGGTCTTCCTGGGAAGATGGGAATAACGTGCGTCAGACATCAGGCGGCGTCGCATTTGCGGGCGGCGTCGATGCAGCATTCGCGCTCGAGGAAGCCCAGCGTCGCGTGCATGACGGCGTAGTTGGTGCGGCAGATCAGCGTGGTCCCCTGGCGCTCCTGGGTGACGAGGTCGACCGCGATCAGCTTGTGCAGGTGGTGCGACAGGGTCGAGCGCGGCACGCCGGTGCGCGCCTGCACCTCGCCGACCGCGAGGCCGTCCTCGCCGGCGCGAACGAGGTGGCGGTAGATCTCGAGCCGGGTCGGGTTGCCGAGCGCCTCGAGCCGCGATGCGACGTGGTCGGTGTCCATGCGACGGATATGGGTCACCGCCAGGCGGCTGTCAAACGATATTTCTAGGAACGCCGTTATTTCCCGGCTGGGCAGGCCGCACAGTCCGGGCTAGGTACCGGTTGCACCAGGAAGGAGCGCCCATGGCCTTGCACCTGCGCGATCCGCGGCTCGTCATCGGCGCCGCGTGCCTGATCGCGGTCATCAGCTTCGGCTCGCGCGCCGGCTTCGGCCTCTTTCTCGAGCCCATCTCCGCGACGCAGGGCTGGGGGCGGGAGATCTTCGCGATCTCGATCGGCATCCAGAACATCATGTGGGGGCTCTGTCAGCCGCTGGCCGGTGCGCTGGCCGACCGGCACGGCACGCGCAACGTCCTCCTCGGCGGCACGCTGATCTACGCGCTCGGCTTTTTCCTGATGAGCTGGGCGACGACGCCGGCGATGCTGCATGCCTCGGCCGGCTTTTTGATCGGCGCCGGGGGTGCCGGGGCGTCCTTCGCCATCGTCATGGCGACGGTCAGCCGGATGGTCTCGGACGAGCGGCGCTCCTGGGCCTTGGGCCTGATCGTGGCGTCGAGCTCGCTCGGGCAGTTCCTGATCGTGCCGCTGGGGCAGGCCTTCATCGATCTCTACGGCTGGATGACGGCGCTCGTCCTCATCGGCCTCTTGGTGCTGACCGTCATTCCCCTGAGCCTGCCGTTCGACGACCGGGTCGGGTCCGCCGGGATCGCGGCGCAGACCCTGGGCGAGGCGCTCAGGGAGGCCATGGGGCACCGGAGCTACCTGCTGCTCGTTGCCGGGTTCTTCGTCTGCGGTTTTCACGTGGCGTTCATCCAGACCCATCTGCCAGCCTATATCGTCGATGCCGGGATCGCGGCGCGGGTCGGTGCCTACGCCATCGCCCTGGTCGGCCTCTTCAACATCGCGGGCTCCTACACGGCAGGCGTGCTCGGCGGGCGGCGATCGAAGAAGAACCTGCTGGCGCTGATCTACGCGCCGCGCGCGGTGGTCATCGCCCTCTATGTGACGCTGCCGATCACCGAGAGCTCGACCCTGGTCTTCGCCGCGGCCATGGGCCTGCTCTGGCTGTCGACCGTGCCGCTGACGTCGGGGCTGGTCGCCGTCATGTTCGGGCCGCGCTTCATGGCGACCCTGTTCGGCATCGTCTTCCTCAGCCACCAGGTGGGGGCGTTCCTCGGGGTATGGCTCGGCGGCTGGGCCTACGACACGCTCGGCAGCTACACCGCCGTCTGGTGGTCCGGCGTCGGCCTCGGGGTGGTCGCGGCGCTGATCCATCTGCCGATCAGCGAGCGGCCGGCGGCGCGGCAGGCGGCGCGACCGGCGCCAGCGACGCGGTGACGATGCGTGGGCTGGCTCAAGGGCGAGCGTCAGCCGCAGCGACCGAGGCCGCACAGAGCTCCTGCACCAGGGTATTGGGGAAACGCCGCTCGAGGGTGACCGCCAGGAAGGTTTCCTCGATCCCGGGCAGCCGGTGCGCCTCGGTCAGCGTGCCTGCCGCGAGCTCGTCCTGCACGACGATCGGGGGGATGACGGCAAGCCCTGCGTCCTCGCGCACGAGGAGCCGCATCATCGCCATGTCGTCGACCTCGGCGACGATCACGGGCCTCACCCCTAGGCTTGCGGTCAGGGCATCGAAGCTGCCGCGCAGCACCGTCTCCGGGGTCGGCAGGATCAAGGGCTCGCGGCCCAGGAGGTCGGCCAGGGCCGTCGGCGGGCCGAGGCGCGCGCGGGTGCCGATCAGGCTCACCGGCTGGTCGGCCAGCCGGTGGATCAGCCAGCGGCTGGCCGCGTCGCGCGCCGGGGCGAGATTGGTCAGCACCACGTCGAGGGCGAGCGTTCCCAGCCCGCGCAACAGCTCCGCCTGCCCTCCGGAGCGCAGGATCACCTCGACGTCGGGCCGGCCCAGGACCGGGCGGAGAAAGCGCAGCTGGAAGTTGCGCGACAACGTCGCGAGGGCGCCGACCCTGAGGACCCGCCGCAGCGGGTTCCGGTGGCGCAGCGTGGCCGCGAGGTCCTCGGCGGCACGGAAGATCGCATCGGCATGATCGAGGGCGATCCGCCCCGCCTCGGTCAGCACGAGTCCACGCCCGTGGCGCTCGAACAGATCGTGGCCGAGGGCCGCCTCCAGCGTGCGCAGCTGGGTCGAGAGGGCCGAGGGTGAGAGGTTCAGCCGCCGCGCGGCACGGGTCAGCGTACCGTCATGGGCGACGGCGCGGAACAGGCGCAGGTGATGCAGGTTGAGCGACATCGGCCGGTCTCTCTCGACCTCACGCGGGCGGGACCTAGGTTCTATAAAGTAGAACGATATGGCCTAAAATATGTGATTTTATTTCACGGAAGGCCGCTCTATCGCCAACGGCGCAACTTTTCGGGGCTCGCCGCATGGATCTGTTCGTCGATTTTCTCGCTACCTTCCTCGGCCAGCTGCAGCAGCCGACGCTCGCCTTCCTCGTCGGCGGCATGGTGCTCGCGGCCTCGGGCAGCCGTCTGGAGATTCCCGACGCCGTGTACCGCTTCGTGGTCGTCGTCCTGCTCTTGAAGATCGGGCTCGGCGCCGGGATCGCGATCCGCAAGGCCGAGCTCGTGGAGCTGCTGCTGCCGGCTGCGGCGGCGGTCGTCCTCGGCACCGCGATCGTGCTGGTCGGCCGCGTCACCCTGGCACGGTTGCCCGGGCTGCGTGCCGAGGACGGCTTGGCCACGGCCGGGCTGTTCGGCGCGGTCTCGGCCTCCACCCTGGCGGCGGCGATGGTCATGCTGGACGAGGAAGGCCTCGCCTACGAGGCCTGGGTGCCGGCGCTCTATCCGTTCATGGACATTCCCGCCCTGATCGCGGCCATCGTCCTGGCGCAGCTGCACCGGCAGCGGGCCGGTGACGACCGCCAGCGGCTGCGGGTCGGCGCCATCGTCGCCGACAGCCTGCGCGGCTCGGCGCTCTCGGCACTGGCGCTGGGGCTCGTGCTCGGCCTCGTCGCCCGGCCCGACGCGGTCTATGCCAGCTTCTACGAGCCGCTGTTTCGGGGCCTCTTGTCGATCCTGATGCTGGTGATGGGGATGGAAGCCTACGCCCGGCTGGCGGAGCTCCGCCGGGTCGCCCACGTGTTCGCCGTCTATGCCGTGGTGGCGCCGTTCGTTCACGGGCTCGCCGGCTTCGCCCTCGGCTACGCGGCCCATCTGGCCACGGGCTTCTCGCCCGGCGGCGTGGTGCTGCTCGCCGTCATGGCGGCGTCGAGCTCCGACATCTCGGGCCCCCCGACGCTGCGCGCGGCGATCCCCTCGGCCAATCCCGCAGCCTATGTCGGGGCATCGACGAGCATCGGCACGCCGGTGGCGCTCTTGTCGATCCCGCTCTATCTGACGCTGGCCGAGATCGTCTTCGCGCTGTGACAGGAGACCGGTCATGACCTCACCTGCCGTCAAGCTCACGATCGTCGTCGAGAGGCTTCTGGAGCCGGTGGTGGAGCGGCTGCTCGCTGCTGCCGGGGTCAAGGGGTACTCGATCTTTCCGGGCGGTGGCCGCGGTGCCCACGGCGCGCGGCCGGCGCACGGCGCGCAGGTCGTGCGCGAGTTCGCCATCGTCAAGTTCGAGGTCGTGCTGCGCGACCGGGCCATCGCCGAGCGCATCGCCGAGGAGTTGATCCGCGATCACCTTCGCGAGCAGTCGGGCATCGTCTGGCTGGAGCCGGTCGAGGTCCTGCGCGAGGCGAAGTTCTGAGCCGACCGATGCGCCCCGCAGCGGCGCCGGCTTAGCCCGGGCCTGGCAGGAAGCGGTCGAGGATGGCGTCGGTGAGCGCCTCGGCCGTGGCATCCGCGGTGGCCGGATCGAGGCCGCAGATGTCCTTGAGCGGCAGGAAGCTCTCCATGCCCGAGGTGGCGGCCAGCATCGCGACGAGGCGGTCCAGCGCCGCGGGGCCGAGCCGGTCGGCGACCGGCTCGAGCGCGGTGCGGTACATCGGCAGGCGGCGGCGGCCGCGCAGCACGACGCTGGCACCGGCGCCGTTGGCCAGCCAGAACTCCTGGGTGCTGGCCAGGAACTTCCTGAACTGCGGCTCCTGGTCCCGGACGAGCGCGAAGAGGAAGCGGCGCACAAGCTGCACCCGCTCGCGCGGGTCGGTGGCGTCGCCGAGGATCGCCTCCACCGGCTGCACGCGGGCGTCGAGCACGGCCTCGATGACCAGCGCCTGCGGGTCGGAAAAGTAGCGGTAGGCGGTGGCCTTGGAGATGCCGGCGGCCTCTGCCGCGGCGGTCACGGTCACCTCCGCACCGCGGCGCATCAGCTCGCGCGCGGCTTCGAGGAGGGCGGCGCGTGTCGGCGCCTTCTGGCCGCCGCGGCCGGCGTCGGAGCTGGTCATCGGCACCCTCATTTTTGAGACGGCTGTCTCACAAAGCTCTTGAGACATTCGTCTCATAGTGATACAGACGTCTCATGACAAGGCGGAAGTGGGGATCGACCCGGGCCTTGCCGGGGGAAGGAGCCGATGATGACGACGACGGAGACCGACACCTATCACCTGTTCGGCGTGGTGGTGCGCTTTCTGGCGACCCATGCCGAGACCGGCGCCTATTGCCTCTGCGAGGGCCTGGTGGCGCCCGGTGCCGGGGCCCCGCCCAACCGCCATGCCGGCGAGGACGAGGCGTTCTACGTGCTGGACGGCACCTTCGCCTTCACCATCGACGGTGCCACGCGACACGTCGGCAAGGGCGACTTCGTCAAGGTCCCGGACGGTGCGGTGCACGCCTTCGCGAACACCGGCAGCGCGCCCGGGCGCCTTCTGATCGTGAATGCGCCGGGGCTCGTCCACGAGGCCTTCTTCAGCCGGGTGGGCGAGCCGCTACCCCGCGGCAGCTGGGACTTTCCGGCGCCCGAGGGGGCGCCGGACGTTCCGCGTCTGGTCGAGATCGCGCGGCAGGCCGGGGTCGAGATCCTGCTCGAACCGCGCGCCGCCTAGGCGACGAGGGGCTCCTCGGCGATGAGCCTGTCGAGCTCCGGCAGCTTGGGGCCGAGACCGGGCTCGCCGAAGACGAGGTAGGCGGAGCCGGCCTTGCCGTCCGGATTCTGCGCCTCGGCGATGTCGAAGGGCTCGCCGACCAGGAGGTCGTCGTAGCCGTCGCCGTCGACGTCGCCGCCGCCGGCGAGCGCGAAGCCGAGTGCCCCGTCGAGCCGCCAGCCGCCGAGCATGCCGCCTTCATCGTCGATGAGCGAGGCGAGGTCGAGCTCCGCACCGAAGTCGCTGCGGCCGAAGATCACATAGGCCTCGCCGCCGCCCTCGGCCCGGTCGCGATCGGCATAGCGGGCACCGACGACCACGTCGTCGATGCCGTCGCCGTTGACGTCGCCCACGCCGGCAACCGCCCGGCCGAAGCCGTCGCCGTTGGCCGGGCCGCGCATGAGAAAGCCGTTCGAGCCGTCGAGGTCGCCGAGGCTGAAGCGGGCGGGGAAGCCCTGATCGGTGCCGTAGACCACGTAGGCAGCGCCGTCCGGGCCGAGGTCGGGCCGGGGCGCCGAGTAGGCGCCGATGATGATGTCCTGAAAGCCGTCGCCGTTGACGTCGCCGGCGCCCGCCAGGCCGAAGCCGGCGAAGCCGCCCGCGAGCACGCCCTCGATGATGAAGCCGTTGGCGCCGTCGAGGGTGCCGGGATCGAGGCTCGGGACCAAGGGACCGGGGCCGCCGAGCACGACGTAGATCTCGCCCGCCTTGGCGACGCCGTTCGGGCTCGCGTCCTGGGCGCTGATGGCGATGTCGGCGTAGCCGTCGCCGTCGATGTCGCCGAGCATGGCGACCGAGCGGCCGGACTGGTCGAACATCGCCCGGCCCTCGATGCGAAAGCCGTTCGTGCCGTCGAGCCCGCCCAGCGTCGCCTCGGGTCCGAGCCCGCCCGCATTGCCGCGGACGAGGTAGCTGAGCCCGCCGTTGTAGCTGGCATAGGCGGTCTCGCCGAGGCGGGCACCGACGACGACGTCGGCAAAGCCGTCGCCGTCGACGTCGCCGCCGCCCGCGACGCTGATGCCGGCCTCGTCGCCGTCGTTCTCGCCCCAGAGCGTGGTCTGGCGGAGCCGGGCGGCGTCGGCGGCGTCGGCGAGGTCGATGATGGCGACACCCTCGAGATCCGCGCCATGCAGGATGAACGCGGCCCCGGTTGTCCCCACGCCGGGCCGGACGGCTCCCGGCGCCCCGACGACGAGATCGGCGAGGCCGTCGCCGTCGACGTCGCCGGCACCGGCCACGGCCCAGCCGAACCTGCCGCCGGCCGTGGCCCCGAGGATGGCCACGCCGTTGCTGCCGTCGAAGGTCTCGACCGGCACCACGGGCGGGATCGAGGCCTCGGTGCCGAAGAAGAGATAGACCGCCCCGGCGCCCTCGCGGAGCATGCCGTCGGTGCCCACGACGTCGGCATGAGGCGCGCCGATGGCGAGGTCGGCGAGGCCGTCCCCGTTGAAGTCGCCGACAATGGCGAGGCCATGCCCGGCACGATCACCGGCGCCGATGCCGTCGAAGCGCACCAGGCGGGCGATGTCGCTCTCCGGGTCGGGGTCAGGATCGGGGTCGGGTCCCGGCCCGAAGTCGGTCTCGACCTTGACCGTCAGGTCGTCGAAGTCGAAGTCGCGCAGATCCTCGAAGCCGATCCAGGACTCGCCGGGTGCTGCACCCCAGGCCGAGATGGCCCGCTGGCTGCCATCGAGGTGGAGCGGGTTGCTGCCGCCGTTGACCGGATCGGGGTCGGTGGTGTGGTAGATCCGGCCCTGGACCGTCGTGCCCGTGGCGGTGTCGACGAGGCGCAGCTGGTCGGCGGCCGAGAAGCTGCCGCCGATGGCATCGCCCTCGACGAAGGCGAGGCTGTCGCTGGCCAGGAGCTCGGCCGCGTTCCTGGTGCCACCGTCGGCGATCAGGAAGAGGCCGAAGCGGGTGCCGGGCGCGAAGCCGTCGGTGCCGTAGAGGGTGCTGAGCTCGACGCTGCTGCCGAGCGCAGCGCTCTTGCTGTCGGCGATGACGATGCGCGGGTCGAGGAACCGGCCATCCTCGCCGATCCGATAGACACCGAGCGTGTTCCGGAACCCGGCGATCTCGCTGATGAGGGTGATTCGTGCGTCGCCGCGCTCGCCGATGGTGAGCATGGCGGGGTCGGTGCCGTTGATCAGCGCCGGGTCGAGCGCGTCCCGGTTGGTCCGCGGCGGCAGGAAGTCGGGCATCGGGCACCCCAGGCGAAGTGAACTCTCGAATTTCTACCTAGGGTAGATAATCGCTGCGCCGTTCGTTGTAAAGTGACGCCCGGTAGCGCCGACCCGATGCCCGGGGGCGTGGCCGGGCGCCTCGGCTCAGCCGGTGGTGCGGGTCGGTGCGGATCGCCTGAGACGGCGGCGGCGCAACGCCGCGCGGACGTGCTCGCTCACCAGCATCGACACGAAGCGGGTGTTGTTGAAGAGATAGCGGCGCCACAGCCGGCGCGGCTCGCAGGCGAGGCGGAAGGCCCACTCCATGCCGCTGCGCTGGATCCAGAGCGGGGCCTGTTGCTTCAACCCGGAGTGGAAATCGAAGGCGGCGCCGACGCCGATGAGCACCGTGCCCGGGAGCAGCGGCGCCATCTCGGCCATCCAGTGCTCCTGCTTGGGCGAGCCGAGCCCGACCCAAACGATGTCGGCGCCGCTGGCCCGGATGGCGGCGGCGACCTCCAACTGCTCGGCACGGGTCAGCGGGCGGAACGGCGGGGTGTGGGTGCCGACGATCTCCAGCCCGTGGAAGCGGGCCTGGAGGCGGCTGGCCAGGAGGCCGGCCACGCCTTCCCCGCCGCCGTAGAGGAAGTGGCGATAGCCCCGGGCCGCGGAGACCGCGCACACCTCGAGCATCAGGTTGGGGCCATAGACCCGGTCGATATGGCCGCACCCGGCGCGCCGGCCGAGCCAGACGATGGGCATGCCATCGGGGGTGACCATCGCCGCCTGCTCGTGGATCGCCTGCAGCCGCGGGTCGCGCTGGCATTCCATGACGCCGTTGACGTCGCGCACGCAGATGTAGGCTCCCGCATCGGTGCGTGGTGCCCGGACGAGGTCGTCGATGCGGGCGAGCGCCTGGCGCATGTCGATGGCGTCGACCGGCACGCCAAGGACCCGGAAGCGATCGAGCTCCGGGAGGAGAACGGCCCGCTCGTCGTCGCGCGTCGGCCGCGTCGTCAGCGCGTGGCCTGGGATGGCTTCAGGCAGCATGTCGGCCGCTCCGGGCGAGTGCTTCGCGGTTGGCGGCGAACCAGGCGCAGGTCGCCGCGATGCCGGCGCGAAGCCCGACGGAAGGTCGCCAGCCGGTGGCCGCGAGCCGGCCGACGTCGAGAAGCTTGCGCGGCGTGCCGTCGGGCTTGGTCGGATCGAAGACGAGCCCGCCGGTGAAGCCCACCGTGTCGGCGATCATGCGGGCGAGGTCGGCGATGGCGAGGTCCTCGCCGGTGCCGACATTGATGGCGATGGCATCGTCGTAGTGCCGCAGGAGGTGAACGCAGGCATCCGCGAGGTCGTCGACATGCAGGAACTCGCGGCGCGGCTTGCCGCTGCCCCAGATGGCGACGCTCGCCGCCTGCGTCTCCCGGGCCTCGTGGAAGCGGCGGATCAGCGCCGGCAGGACGTGGCTGGTCGCCGGGTCGAAATTGTCGAAGGGCCCGTAGAGATTGGTCGGCATGGCCGCGATCCAGGCCCGGCCGTATTGCTCCCGGTAGGCCCGGACCAGGCGCAGGCCGGCGATCTTGGCCAGCGCATAGGCGTCGTTGGTGGGCTCGAGCGGGCCGGTGAGCAGGTACTCCTCCCGGATCGGCTGCGCGCAGTCGCGAGGATAGATGCAGGACGAGCCCAGGAAGAGCAGGCGGCCGACGTCGTGGCGGTGGCTCGCCCGCATCAGGTTGGTCTGGATCAGCAGGTTCTCTTCGAGGAAGTCGACGGGCCGGGTCTGGTTGGCGAGGATGCCGCCGACCCTGGCGGCGGCGACGACGACGATGTCGGGGCGGTTGGCCGCCATCCAGGCCTCGACGGCGGCGGGATCGCCGAGGTCGAGCGCCTGCCGCGAGGCGGTCAGCAGGGTGACCGGCTCCCGCTCGAGGCGGCGCACCAGGGCCCGGCCGACCATGCCGTTGTGGCCGGCGACGAACACCTTCCGCCCGTCGATGACGTGGCCCCGGGTCACGCGGCGGCCCCGGGCGTCCGCGGCACCATCACTCGGCGGCCTCGTAGACGAGACGACCGGCGGCCCGTTCGCGGCAGAGGCTGGCGAGGTCGGCCTGGACCATCTCCCTGACCAGGTCGGCGAAGCGGATGCTCGGCTGCCAGCCCAGCCGGGTCCTGGCCTTGCTGGCGTCGCCCAGGAGGTGGTGGACCTCGAGCGGGCGGAAGTAGCGGGGGTCGACCGCGACCAGGGTGCGGCCGCTCGCCTGGTCGATCCCCGTCTCCGCCTCGCCCCTGCCCTGCCAGACGATGGTCCGGCCGACCTCGGCGAAGGCCCGCTCGATGAAGGCGCGCACGCTCTTGGCCTCGCCCGTGGCCAGGACCCAGTCATCGGCGGCCTCGGCCTGGACGATGCGCCACATCCCTTCGACGTAGTCGCGGGCGTGGCCCCAGTCCCGCAGCGCGTCGAGATTGCCGATGTAGAGCTTGTCCTGCAGGCCGAGCTCGATCGCGGCCACGGCGCGGGTGATCTTGCGGGTGACGAAGGTCTCGCCGCGGAGCGGGCTCTCGTGGTTGAACAGGATGCCGTTGGCGGCGAACAGGCCGTAGGCCTCGCGGTAGTTGCGGGTGATCCAGTAGGCGTAGAGCTTGGCCGTCGCGTAGGGGCTCTGCGGCATGAAGGGTGTGGTCTCGTCCTGCGGCGCCGGGGCGGCGCCGTAGAGCTCGGAGGTGCTCGCCTGGTAGAAGCGCGTCTGCTTCTCGAGGCCGAGGATGCGGATCGCCTCGAGCAGGCGGAGCGTGCCGATGCCGTCGGCATTGGCGGTGTATTCCGGGGTCTCGAAGCTCACCTTGACGTGGCTCTGCGCTGCCAGGTTGTAGATCTCGTCCGGCTGCACGTCCTGCACGACGCGGATCAGGTTGGTGGCATCGGTGAGGTCGCCGTAGTGGAGGATCAGGCGGCGCCCGTCCTGGTGCGGGTCCTCGTAGAGATGGTCGATCCGGCCGGTGTTGAACGACGACGAGCGCCGTTTCAGGCCGTGGACGGTGTAGCCCTTGGCGAGCAGCAGCTCGGCCAGATAGGCCCCGTCCTGGCCGGTGATGCCGGTGATCAGCGCGGTCTTGCCGGTCATCGCACGTCGTCCGCGCCGCCGGGCCGGGCGGCGGCCGAACGAGGCGACGGCCGCGACCGCAGCGCCTTCACCACTGGGCGCACCCCGCAACGGCGCAAGCAGTCGAGGCTGGACAATTGCCCGGCATTTCCTGTCCCCATTCATTTCTTGGTGCACCAGCGTCACCCGGCCGAGCATCAAAGCTGCCCACTCGGCTGCGGGGCCACCTGAAATTGGCGCACTAAACGCTTAACCTCGTTGAGCTTAAGCCGGAGGTTGAGCCTTGCAAGTAGCTATTTTATCAATTTTTTGGAATATCACTGCAGACCAATTCACCCATAGCGCGACCATAAATCTTCATCAATGCTTTCGAGTATTGATATGCGTCAAATTGGTCACAGTACTTGCGCCGCGCGGCGGCGCCCAGTCGCTGTCGGAACGTCGGATTTTCCGTCAGCTGCGTCAAAACTGCCGCAAGGCCGGCCACGTCGCCCGGCTCGACCAGCAGCGCCTCCACACCGTCGCTCACGACCTCCGGATGGGCACCCACCGGGGTGGCCACGATCGCGAGCGCGTGCGCCATCGCCTCGAGCAGCGACATGGCCAGGCCCTCGCTGTAGGACGGCAGGACGAAGATGTCGGCACGACGGCAGAGGTCGTAGACGGCGTCCTGCGGCAGCCAGCCGCTGAAGGTGACGCGCCCCTCGAGGCCGCCCGCGGCGATGGCCGCGGCGAAACGACCGGCGTCGCCCTGGCCGGCGATCGTGAGCTGCCACGCCTGCGCCTGCAGCCGCGGGGTAGCCAGCGCCGCCAGCAGATCCGCCACGCCCTTGGCCGGGTCGTCGAAGCGGCCGAGAAAGATCAGGTGCGGCGGCCCGGTGCGGCCGGCGCGCTCGGGCGGCGGGCCCGGATCGGCCACGGCATTCGGCAGGATGTCGATCCGATCGGCGGGCACGCCCAGGTGGCGCACCACCGTGGCGCGATCGTTCGTGCCCAGGACCACGACGCGCCGGGCGCGCCGGAACATGGCGGCGATCCGCCGCTGCAGGAACCCCGGGCGGGCGGCGAGGTCGGCCGCGTAGTCGCCGTAGTGCAGGTGCACGATGGTCGGGATGCCGAGCCTGTTGGCGGCCTCGCTGAGCACGAGCTTGCGCAGGGTGCTGCCGGCCTTGGCGACGTTGAGATGGAGCAGATCCGGACGGCGGCGGACGAGGCCGGCCAGCGCCCTGAGCGTCATCAGCGGCATCCACCACAACCGACCGTTGCCTCGCGCATCGACCAGCCACCACTCGGGGGCGGCGGGATCGTCGCGCCAGCCGCCGGTGGCGTAGAGCATGCTGCGGCCGATGCCGCCGAAGTCGAAGTCGCCGGGCATGGCGATGGCGACGCGCGGGCGGTGCGGCGCCGTGCTGCCGGCGGCGACCGGGGCGAGGCCGGCGGGATCCGACGCGGCGGCCCTCGCGGCCCGCTGCGGGCGGCCCTGCGCTTGCGCCCCGGGTCGCCGTCTCATAAAGCGCTCCCGCCACTCCCGAGGACCGCCCACCAACAGGCATGAGAGGTTTCGCTTGGCAGGTGCTGCATCGCCGCTCCGCTCACTCGTGTGGTCGGCGATCGAGACGGTCGGCACGCTGGCGATCGGCCTCGCCTCGGTCGTCGTCATCGCCCGCCTGATCGGCCCCGACGCCTTCGGCCTCGCCTCGATCGGCCTCGGGCTGGTCCTGGTCCTCGTCGTGCTCATCCCCAGCCTCGTGCACGACGGGCTCGTGCGCAGCCCGGACGTCAGCGAGGTGCTGCTGGCCTCGGCCCTGACCTTCTCGGCCCTGGCCGCGGCCGTGGCGGGGCTGGCCCTGGCCCTCCTCGCCCAGCTGCTGGCCCGGCTGCTCGACGAGCCCCGCCTCGTCGGCGTGCTCCTGGCCCTCCTGCCGATGCTGCTCTTCTCCGCCCTGGCCTCGCCGCTGGTCGCCGAGCGGCGGCGGGCGCTCGATTTCCGCACGGTCGGCCGGCATCAGCTGTTCAGCCGCGGTCTCGGCCTCGCCGCCGGCATCGCCGTTGCGGTCACGGGTGGCGGGGTGTGGAGCGTGGTGGCCCAGCAGTTGCTGACGACCGGGCTCCTGCTGCTGACCCTATGCGTCGCGCGCCGCGCCCTGCCCCGGCCGCGGCTCGACTGGCAGGCACTCGGCCCCGTCTTGCGGTTCTCGCAGTTCATCGCCTGGACGGGCCTCGTCGTGCAGCTCACCGAGCGTGTCTTCCTCACCCTCGCCGGCTACCTATACGGCATCGCCGCGGCCGGACAATGGGCGGTCGCCAGCCGGCTGGTCGAAACCGTGACGACGGTGATGAGCCAGCTCATCTACCATGTCGGCCTCGCCCACATGGCGCCGCTGCGCAGCCAGGCGCAGCGCCTGGCCGCGGCCATGGCCCTCGGCCGGGATGCCTTGATCCTCGCCCTCCTGCCGCTCCTGGTCGGCATCGCCGCGGCTGCCGAGCCGCTGGTGGCGCTGCTCTTCGGCGCCGGCTGGACGCTGGTGCCGGCCCTGGTCGTCTGGCTGCTGCTCGGTGCCGTCTTCGTCGTGCGGCGGCTGTTCGCGCAGGTGGCGCTGAACGTGCTCGGCCGCTCCGACACCACGCTCTACGCCTTCGCTGCCGAAGGGCTGGCAGGTCTCGCGATGCTGGCGGTCCTGGCGCCGTTCGGCTTGATCGGTGCCGCGGCAGCGCGTGCGCTCTCGTTCGCCGTCGGCTGGCTGGTGATCCACCTCTACGCGCGGCGCGCTCTCCCGCTCGACGCGGGTCGCGAGACCCTGGCGCTCGGTCTCGACCTGGCGGTTGCGGTGGCCGGCTTCGCCACGGTCGAGTGGCTGCTCGCCGGCGCCGTCTTCCCGCATGCCGGCGTCGAGATCCTGGCCCGCGGAACACTCGCGGCGGGCCTAGTCCTCGGGCTCTTGGCTATCCTGCGCCGCGACCGGATCCGGGAGCTTCTGGTCCTTCTCGCGTCCTGGCGGCAGCGGTGACCAGGGCCTCGGCCGGCAGTTGAGACCAGCCCGCCGACATCGCACTTTAGACGGCTTGCCGGCCGGCGGCGCGCCCTTTAGCTGTTCCGGCCGATGCCTCGTCACAGACAGGAACGGTGCCCGGCTTGCGGCGCCCGGCGTTTGCCCAGGAGCAGGAGAACCACCGCGTGCTCGCACAGTGCCGTGACGCGACCAAGGCGCTGCTGCGCCGGGCCAGCCCGCGGCTCTGGTACCGGCTGCAGATGCGCCGCCGCCTGAAATGGCCGGGGATCGACCCCGAGCTCGCGGCGATGCCGCGACTGGTGCCGAAGCCCGGCACCTGTGTCGACGTCGGCGCCAGCGAGGGGCTCTACAGCTACGTCCTGGCCGGCCTGTCGCGGCAGGTGCACGCCTTCGAGCCGATTCCGGAGCTCTGCCGCCGGCTCCGCGCGGCCGTGCCCGCCAACGTGACGGTGCACGGCGTCGCCCTCTCCGACCGGGCCGGGACCACGACCCTGCGTCTGCCCGGCGAGGATACCGGCTGGGCCACCATCGAGCCCGCCAACCCGCTGGCGTCGGCGGCACCCGACCGGCTGCGCCTGCTGCCGATCGAGACCCGGACGCTGGACAGCTTCGGCTTCAAGGACGTGCGGCTGATCAAGATCGACGTCGAGGGGCACGAGGCTGCGGTTCTGGCGGGGGCCGCCCGGACGATCGCCGAGGAGCGGCCGGTGCTGGTCATCGAGATCGAGGAGCGGCACAAGCCGGGCGGGCTCGCCCTGATCCGCGAGCTGCTCGCCGGGCCGGGCTATGCCGGCTGGTTTCTCCTGGGCGGGCAGTGGCGGCCGGTGGCCGCCTTCGTGCTCGATGAGCACCAGAACCGGGGCCGGCCGGATCGGCCCTACGTTCACAACTTCGTGTTCCTGCCGGCGGAGATGGCACCACCGCCGCCGCTGGCCGGCGCCACGCCGGCGTCGCCCCGGCGGCAGGCGGCGGCGTAGACCTCGAGGGTGCGCGCGGCCACGGCGGCCGCCGACATCGGCCCTTCGGCCACCGCCCGTGCCGATGCCGCACAGCCAGCCGTCAGCGCCGGGTCGTCGAGCAGCCGGGCGATGGCCGCCGCGAGGGCCGGCACATCGGCAGGCGGCACCACGAGCCCCATCCCGGTGGTCCGGACGAGCTCGCCGAGCTCGCCCACCTCGGACGCCACGACCGGCGTGCCGAAGGCGGCGGCGAGTGCCGCGACCCCGCTCTGCGACGCCTCGATGTAGGGCAGGATCACGAGGTCGGCGGCGTCGAACAGCCCGGCCACCACCTCGTCCGGAATGTAGGCGTCGTGCACGGTGAACCATGGCCGGCGGGCGAGCTCGGGTGCCAGCCGGGCAAGCTCGGGACCGGTGCCGGCGACCACGATCTCGAGGTCGGCGAAGCGCTCGATCAGCCGGTCGGCGGCGGCGACCAGGACCTCGAGGCCCTTGTAGGCCATCACCCGGCCGAAGAAGAGCAGCCGGCGGCCGGGCGGGCGGGAGCGCCGGGCAGCCGGGCCGGCCAGCCGGGCGTGGCGGTCGAGGACCGGGTGCGCCACGACATGCACCCCGGCGGGCGGCCGCAGGCCGGTCGCGAGCAGCGCCCGGGCCAGCCCCTCGCCGTGCACGATCGCCGCATCCGCGGCGCGGCGCAGCACGCGGATCGTCGCCATCGGCACCCGCTGCGCCTGCACGTCGCCCGGATGGTGGGCGACGTCGTGGACCGTGACGACCAGCGGGTAGCGGCGGATGAACGGCAGGGCCAGCAGCAGCCAGACGACGTTGTCGTTGAAGAAGTGCACGACGTCGGGGCGAAAGCGGCGCAGCCGGGCGACGACCCGGGCGGCCAGGACGAGTCCCCGCGGGTCGCGATGGCGCGGCCAGGGCAGGGTCGAGAGCCGCACGCCCGGCGGCAGGTCATCGGCGTAGCGGCGGCTCCAGTCGGTGGAGGCGATGACCAGCGCCTCGCTCGCCCCGCCCAGCGTCCGCGCCATGGCGCAGGCATACTCGTCGGGCCCGATGGCGAGGCAGGCGACCCGCAGGGCTCGCGGCGCGGCACTCACCGGCGGTAGTACTGCGTGGTGCTCTGGTAGTAGCTCATGTACTCGTCGGGCGCCAAGCGGCTGTAGCGACCGATATTGACCCGGTTGAGGATCAGGCCCTTGAGCGGCAGGCCGATGCTGCGGATCTCGCGCAGCGCCGTGGTGACCGCGCGCCGCGGGGTGGTGCCGGCACGGACGACGAAGAGCAGCGAGTCGGCGAAGCCGGAGACCACCGCCTGGTCGTTGACCGCGAGCACCGGCGGGGTGTCGATGACGACGGCGTCGTAGCGCCGCCGCGCCTCGACCAAGAGCTCGTTCATCGCCGGCGAGCCCAGGAGCCGGACGCTGTGGTCGTGCTCACGCTGGACCGGGAGGATGTCGAGGCCGGTCTCGGCATCGCGCATCACCGCGTTCTCGAGCTTGAGCCCCGGCTTGAGCAGCAGGTCGCCGAGGTCGGACACCGGCGGGGTCGCCCGCTCCGCGAAGTACTCGAAGATGGTGCGCTTGCGCAGGTCGGCGTCGATCAGCAGCACCGAGGCGCCGAGCCGGGCGAAATGCACGGCGAGGCTGACCGCGACCAGGCTCTTGCCCTCGTCCGGCACCGCCGAGGTCACGGTGATGATGCTCGCCCGCCCGCGTGGCACGCCGGTCGGCGGGAACAGGCGCAGCGCGACCCGCTGCACCGCCTCGGCATAGACCACCGTCGCCAGCTCGCGGTCGGGCTGCTGCTGCAGGAACGCCCTGTCCTGCACCAGCGGCAGGGTGCCCAGCACCGGCTGGCCGGTCACCGCCTCGAGCTCCTGGCCGGTCTCGAACTGGCGCCGGGCGGCCTCGCGGGCGAGGGCGAGCCCCACGCCGCCGGCGAGCGAGCCTGCGGCGGTGAAGCCGAGCACGAGCAGGGCGCGCCGGCTGTCCGGCCGGGCCGGCGGCCGGGCCGGGGTGACGATCCGCGCCGGCGAGCGCAGCAGGTGCTGCTGCTCGGTGGCGCGCTGGTAGCGGGCGAGCAGGTCCTCGTAGGTGCGCCGGGTGGTCTCGGAGCGGCTCTCGAACTGGTTGAGCTGCACCTGCGCGGTGGTGTTGCGCCCGAGGGTCACCTCGAGCTCGGCGAGCTGGGCCCTGAGGTCGTCGACGCGGGTTTGCGCCACGTCGCGCTCGGTCGCCACCTGGGTCACCAGCCGGCGCCGCTCGCCCGCCAGGCTCCGCCGGATGTCCTGCAGCTCCGCCCGGGCGTTGATCATCGTCGGGTGGCGGTCGCCGAACAGGGTCCCGAGCTCGGCCACGCGGCGGTTCATCTCGGCCTCCTGCCGGCGCAGCTCGGTGATCACCGGCGAGGTGCCGGATTCCGCCAGGCTGTCGATGCCGTCCGTCACCTGCACCTGGTTGGCACGGGCCGTGGCCCGGACGAGGTCGGCCTCGGCCTGCGACAGCTCGCGCGACAGCTCGACGTAGCGCAGCTCCGGGCCGGAGCTGCCCTGCACGCGCAGCAGCGCCTCCTCGGTCTGGTAGCGGTTGGCCGCCCGCTCGACCGCATCGAGCTCGGCCTCGACCACCTTGACCCGCTCGAGCAGGTAGTCGGCGGTCTGGTTGAGCATCGCCCGCTGGCTGCCGACCAGCTCCTCGAGGAAGACGGCGGCGACCTCGTTGCTGATGGTGGCGGCGAGCACCGGTGATTCGTCGCGATAGGCGATGGAGATGACGTGCGCCAGCGGGTCGCGGCGGATGGAGAGGTTGGCGCGGAACACCTCGAGCATCGCCTCGACGCCGCCCACCGGGCGCGACGACGCTGTCGCATGGCCGGCCAGGGCGGCCCCGTCGACCTCCGGACTGCCGGCCAGCGGCGGCTCGCCGGGCTCGCTGGCGGTGCTGAAGAGGTCGCCGGCCAGGGCCTCGAAGCGCAGGCTCAACGCCCCGGTCAGGGCCCCGACCCAGCCCATGACACGGTCGACCGGTCCACGCGCGTCGGTGGCCGGCTGCAGCTCGAGCCGCTCGATCACCCGACGGGCGATGCTGTCGGAGGCCAGCAGGCGGAGGTGGGTCTCCATCTCGGCCGGGCTGATGCCGCGCGGCGCGAAATCCATGCCCTCGCGCAGATTGCCGAACTCGGTCTCGTCGCGCTCGATCAGCACCTCGGTGGCGGCGGTATAGGAGCGCGGCAGGGACTTGAGGATCACCGCCGCGACGCCGGTGCCGATCACCACGGTCAGCGCCACGACCCACCAGTTGCGCAGCAGCGCCTGGAGGAGCCAGGCGATGTCGATGCCCGGCTCGGGGCGGCTCGGTCCGGCGGCATGGGCGAGCTGCGGGCCGAGCGTACCGGGCCCGCCCTGCGCGGCCACCGGCTCGATGCCGTGACGCGCGGGGACGAGACCACCGCCGCTGCCGGATTGCTCGACCAAAAAACGCCCCTTCCCTTTCGTCCCCGGCCAGCCGCTGCCACTGGCACCGGATCGCCACGACAGCCAGCAGCCGCCGTCATGGCTCGCGTGCGACGCGGCACACCTGCCTGGACCGAAAGATTACCCCGTGCCGGCGACGGTGCAACCCCCGAGCCTTCGGCGCGACAGGAGTGTGGTGTGAGCGTCGAACCGGCGCCACGCCGTCCGGGGGGGACGGGGCCTAGTCCTGCGCCGCCCCGACGCGCAGGGCGCGGAGCAGCGCCAGCAGCTCGGGGCTCGGCGCCAGGATGCCGAGGCCGGGGAGCGGCGAATCGGCCCGGAGGCGGAAATCGAGCCCGTCCGGATCGACGAAGGCCGGATCGGCGAGCATCTCGTCGCCGTCGGCGTCGCCGTGGGCGGTCCAGGCGGCGAGATCGCCGGCGAGGTCGCCGCCCCGGCCACGGCCCTGGACCAGGAACGCCGCGTCACCCAGGGCCGGGCCGAAATAGACGTTGCCGGCGAAGCGCGCCGGCGGCGGCCCGCCGGTGGGGTCGTAGACCCGGACCGCCGCCGACGCCTTCTGGTCGCGGACCACGACGTTGCCGCGAAAGAGGTTGCCGGACATGGGAGGCCGGGCCGGCACGGGCTGGTCGGCGACCTCGAGCGCCACCCCGTAGCCGCCATGGATCACATTGTGCTCCACCCGGTTGTCGTCGCTGTTGACCAGCAGCACGCCGCCGTAGCTCGCCGTGACGAGGTTGCCGGTGATCAGCGTCCCTGAAATGTTCCAGTCGAGATAGAGGGCGGCCGAGACGGGCTGCGGCCAGCGGCCCGGGTCCCAGTCGTCGGCGGCGAAGAACGTGCCGTCCGGGCGGCTCATCAGGTGGGTGGCGCCGTCGATCCAGTTGTCCCG
Source organism: uncultured Geminicoccaceae bacterium (assembly GCA_964460465.1). GTDB lineage: Bacteria > Pseudomonadota > Alphaproteobacteria > Geminicoccales > Geminicoccaceae > SLRI01. The sequence goes on from CAYWSB010000011.1 coordinate 55,459, forward strand.
GATGACGTTGCCGACCGCGCCGCCCGGCATCCCGGCATAGAGCTTGATGCCGCCGCCGTCGGCCGTCGCCAGGTTGACGTCGCGGATGACGTTGCCGGCGACGACGTTGCGCAGCAGGGGGTCGATCGCCGCATCGCGGTTCTGCAGGCCGTGCACGCCGAACTGGGCGGCCCGCTCGATCAGGTTGCCGGTGATGCGGCTGTCGGCCGTGCCCTGGAGCATCACGCCGGCAGCGTCGATGAAGGTGTGGCCGACGTCGCGGATGGTGTTGGCGGCGATGGTCACGGCGGTCGAGCCGGCGCCGTCCCAGGCCATGCCGAGCAGGATGCCGTTGCCGGCGGTGTGCTCGATGATGTTGGCGGCGACCGTGACGTCGGCGACGTCGAGCAGCGTGATCCCGACCCCGACATTGGCGATGGTGTTGCCCGAAAGGGTGACGTTGCGGCTGTCGGTCACCCTGATCGCACCGCCGCCGATCTGGTTGTAGGCGTGGTGCCGGTCGCTGCCGTGGGGCGAGCCGTCGCGCAGGGTGAGGCCGTGGATCAGCACGTCCCGCGTGCCGGCGATCTCGATCAGGCTGTCGGTGGTGGCGGCGACGACGGCGGTGCGGTCCGCGAGCCGGGCCGCATCCGGCGGCACGAAGGAGAGCGTCGCGGTCGCGGGCTCGTAGTGCCATTCGCCGGGCGCATCGAGGAAGGCCGGGTCGCCGAGGAGGAAGTAGCGGCTGCCCTCGCCCACCGGCTGCCAGGGCACGTTGTCGGCGAGCCGGATGGTCCGGGCGGCGTGGTCGATCGCGGCCACGGTCACGACGTTGCTCGCCCACTGGACGTCGCTGGTGACCCAGAGCCTGAGCCCGGCCGGGTCGAGGTCAGGGGGCACGTCGCCCGGATGGAAGGCCAGGTGCTCGTGGCCGGTGGGCCCCGGTGCGGCGAACAGCCAGCCCACGGTGGGATCGCCGGCGACGGCGTTCGGCTGGCGGGCAGGGGTCTGCCGCCGGCCCGCCACGTGCAGGTCGAGGACACCGCGCGGCAAACCGGCCACGTCGACCCGGGTGGCGTGGATGCCGCCCTCCAGCGCGGCCCACTGGGCCGCGGACAGGTCGAGCCCGCCGTGGAGGACCGGCGCCGCACCGGGTGCGGCGGCGATCGTGAGCCCCGCGTCGGCGGCGCCGAGCTGCACCGGTCGCGGCACGAAATAGGCCCCGTCGGCGAGCAGGATGGTGTCGATCGCTGCGTCGCCCCGGGCCACGGCAAGAGCCGCCTCGAGGCTGGCGAGCGGGCCCTCGGCAGCCTCGCGCGGCGTCGGCGACCGGCCGGTCCAGCGGTCGTCGCCCCTGGGCGAGACGAAGACCGCCCGGTCGGCGGCGATGGCGGTGGCGATCCGCTGCCCGCTCGCCGCGGTCCAGGCGGTGGCATCGGGGAAGGCTGCCGCCGCACCCGCGTGCGCTGCCGTCGCCGCATGGGCCAGCCCGATCAGGCAGACGGCGACGGCCACGGCGACGGCGCGCTCAGCCATGCGGCCGATCCGCGGCGGGCTCGCGCCGCAGGGTCAGGGCGACGGCGATCACGGCGAGCACCCAGGAGATGTGCGACGGCGTCGCGAGATCGGATTCGACGACATTGCGGAGGAGATAGGTCGCGATGACGTAGACGGCGAACACGGCGCCGGGCGTCTGTCGGCGGCGGAGCTGGCCGAGGGCACGGCCGAGGCCGAGCAGCAGCCAGATCGTGAGCAGCACCGGCCCGGCGATGCCGACGCCCAGCCAGAGCTCGAGGTAGCCGTTGTGGGCGTTGGGGATCGGCCAGCCCAGCGTGTCCATGGTGTAGGCGCGGACCCACTCGACGTCGAAGAACACGGCGAAGCCGTGGCCGAGCCAGGGGGCGTTCGTGATCTGCAGCCAGACGAACGACCAGAGCGGCACGCGCCCGGTCAGCGTCAGGTCGCGGCCGAGGGCGGCGAGCACGGCGTCGGTGGCGAGGATGACGGCGAGGGCCGCGAAGATGGCCGCGGCCGCGGCGAAGGCGGCGATCGCCACCGCCCGGCGGGCGGGCATCACCGCGATCGCCATGACGAGGCGGATCACCGCCAGGATCGCCAGCACCAGGAAGGTGGTGGCGGAGCCCGTGGGCACCGCGAGGAGCAAACAGACCAGCAGGCCCGTCACCGTCGCCCAGCGCGGCAGGAGCCGGAACTGCCAGGCCGTCGCCAGCAGCATCGCGGTCGAGCCGAGGTGCATGCCAAGCTCGTTCTTGTGCGAGAACACGCCGCGCAGCAGCAGCCGCCCGTCGAGCGGCTGCCAGGCGAGGCCCGGCAGCAGCACGGCGAAGACGACCGAGAGCAGGACGATGGCGAGGAACAGCCAGGCGAGCCGGCGCAGGAGCGCCGCCTGGTCGTAGGCGACGACCAGCCAGACCGAGATGACCGCATAGGCCGTGACCAGGGCGGCCCGGCGCAGCGACACGGCCGGGTCGAGCGACCAGGCGAAGCTGGCCCAGGCCAGGGCGAGAAAGAGCGTGAGGAAGGGCTGGCGGAGGAAGGCCTCGGCGAGCTCGCGCGGGCGCAGCAGGAAGACCGCGGCCGCGAGCGGCAGGCTCGGCAGGGCGAAGAGGCGGAGAAAGGCCTCCTGCCCCGGCTGGAATACGACCTGGGTGCCGAGCACCAGCAGGACGAAGACGGCCGAGGTCGCGGTGATCAGCCAGCCGATCGCGACCACGTCGCGGACCAGCGCCTGCCAGCCGGTCGAGGTCGCAGCGGCAGCGTGGTCGGGGGTGGCGGTCACGGGCCGGTACCAGGCCTGCATCGGCTCAGGGTCCGGTCCACCGGCGGGCGCAGCCGGCGCGCATGGGGCGGTATCCTCCGTCGCTGCCCGAAGCTGTCTAGCGCGAAGGACATGCCTCGAGGAAGGCCGGGTCGACCACTCCGGCCGTCTTCGCTAGAGAGGCACCACCCGGCAGGGTCGGTGCCGACGGGCGGTGCCGGCGCAGGGGTGGCGCGGCGGAGGCGCAGTGGCTGGCGAGGAACCGGATCTGGCGCTGCTGATCGACCCGGACCGGCCGCTGCTGCTCGATTTCGACGAGACCTATTGGCTGCGCAACTCGACCGAGGCGTTCCTGGACAGTGTCCGCCCCGCCTGGCCCGCCGCGCTGCTGCTCCGGCTGCTCGACGCCCTGCGCCCCTGGCGGCTGCTGCCCGGGCCGGATCGCGACCATGTCTGGCGCGACTGGCTCCGGGTCATGCTGCTGGTGGTGCTCTTTCCCTGGTCGCTGCGGCGCTGGCGGCGGCGGGCCTCGGTGCTCGGACCGCGCTGGCTCAACCCGGAGCTCGCCCGCGCCGTCGAGCGGGTGCCCGGCGAGCGGCGCTGGATCGTCACCAACGGCTTTCGCCCGATCGTCGCCCCGCTGGTGGCAGCGCTGCCGGCGGCGCAGCGGCCAACGCTGCTGGCCTCGCCGCTGCTCTCCGGCTTCGCCTGGCGGCGGCGGGGCAAGCGGGCGATCGTCGCGGAGCGGCTCGGGGCTGAGACGCTGGCCCAAGCGGTGCTGGTCACCGACAACGACGAGGACGGTCCCCTGCTCGCCGCCGCCGGCCGGCCGCTGCACGTCAAGTGGCCCGGTGCCCGCTACGAGCCGGCGCATCGCGACGCCTACCTGCCGTTCTACTATCTCGAGCGGATCAAGCGGCCGGGCGGGCGCCATCTCGCCAATGTGGTGCTCAAGGACGAGCTGGTCCTGCTGGCGATCGCCTACGTGTGGGCCAGCTTCTCGCTGCCGGCGCTGCTCGCCGTCCTCTGCCTGCATCTATCCTTCTGGGTGGTCTACGAGATCGTCTATGTGGAGAACGACCGGGTGGCGGCCGTGCTGGAGGCCGAGCCGACGCTGAGCGAGGCCTTCCACGCCACCCCGCACCGCTTCAGCGAGCCGCTGGCCTGGGTCACCGGGCTCGGGCTCGGGCTGCTCGGCGTGGGCTTGCTGCAACTCGCACCCGGCTGGGCCGGGCCGGGTCTCCTGGCCGGGATGGCGCTCTGGGCGCTTTATCTCCTGGCGCTGCGGGCCGCGGCACGGGTCTACAACCACGTCGACAAGCGCACGCGCGTGCCGCTCTATCTCGTGCTGCAGGCCTTCAAGCTCCTGGGCCTCGCCCTCTTCCTGCCGCTGCCGGCGGCCGGGGCGATGCTGCTGGCGGCGCATCTGGCGATGCTCTGGCTGCCCTATGTCGCCTACCGCGAGGCCGGGGCCGGTGTCGGCACCTGGCGGGCACCCAACCAGCTCTACCGGCTGGTGCTCGGCCTGGCGCTGGCACCGTTGCTGCTGGCGAGCCAGGGAATGGGCGGGCTCGGGCAGCTCGCGACCGGGCTCGGCTTCTTCGCGCTCAAGGCGCGGCACGACCTCATGGCCGTGGCGCGCGAGGCGCACTGGCTCGGCCGGCGGCCGGACTAGCCGAGCGGCGTCATCTCCCGGACGAAGCGCTGCCACTTGGTGACGTAGTTGGCGGTCCCCTGGCGCATCCGTTCGGCCTGCTCGGGGCGGACCTCGCCCACGATCTTGCCGGGGATGCCCATGACCAGGCTGTTGTCCGGGATCTCCTTGTTCTCGGCGATCAGCGCCTTGGCGCCGATCAGGCAGTTCTTGCCGATCCTGGCACCGTTCAGGATCACCGCCCCGATGCCGATCAGCGAGCCCTCGCCGATGGTGCAGCCGTGCAGCATCGCCATGTGGCCGACCGTGACATGCGCGCCGATGACGAGCGGATAGCCCGGGTCGGTGTGCATCACGCAGTGCTCCTGCACGTTGCTGCCCTCGCCCACGGTGATCAGCTCGTTGTCGCCCCGGAGCACGGCCCCGAACCAGACGCTGGCGTCGCGCTCGAGCCGGACCTTGCCGACGAGCACGGCGTCAGGGGCGACCCAGTAGTGAGCGTCGGCGAATTGGGGGCTGTGGTCGCCGAGGCGATAGAGCATGGTGGTCTCCCTCAATAACGGACGGCTCGAGTTGCGCTTCGTAGCGCCATTCAAGCAACGATCTCCATCCGAAGTCCGTGACTATCTATCGGCGGTGGGGCGTCTGGTAAGACAACCGCGCAATCGCGCAGGATGCGCGACGCGCTCCACGCTGCTGCCATGGCGTCAGCAAGATCAGTCCGAAGGCCCCACGGTAGGTCGAATCGCTCAAGCAAGCCTAGCGGATCAGGCAAGCCAACGCCGGTCAATCGCTTGCGGCGTTCTTCCCAACCGGCCACGGTAGATTTACGATACACGCACGCACCGTCAGTCATCATTCTGAAACTTATCTCTGGATGAACTTCACGGAGCCAAATCTGACGCTGGGGTGATACAAACTCGTCGACCTCACGAATTTTTGGCAGGATACCAAATGTTTGCCTACTGATCCGCAGACCGTCCCCAGCAGACGCGTTTAGTAGTGAGGCCTCGTGATGGGTCGTCGCCATAAGCGCCGGCCTTACGGGTGGAGGGAACACGCTGCTCTGCCGTGGCGCTCCAAGCATTTTTCGGGCAGCACGATCACAGTCCCGACCACCCCTTCGCGACATCTCCAATAAGCCGATGGGAATATCGACACCAACGAACTGCGGACGACTATCCAAGCTGAGCAAATCGTGAATGGCTTGTAGACGTAGAATATTGGTAATGACATTGCTTTCTGAATCCAAGATAACACAAAGCCAACCATTTGGAATACCATCAAGGCCGGCTACTAACATCGGAAATCACAAAAACCGGCGACATAAGGCGATGCCATGGTGAACTGATGCTTGCGCTCGCCATCGGCCTTGGCACGGAGGGTCGACCAGAAAGCTTCGACGGCGAAGCCTAGGCGGGTCCAGAACGGCGCGGGGCGGGACAGCAACGCCTTGCGCTCGGCCTCGGGCAGCTCGCTCACCGTCTGCAGGTAAAGGGCGATCGCCTCTTGCAGCAGTGCGGAAGCCTCCTCGAACGATGCGCCCTGCACGGCAATGTCGAGGTTGAGGCAGATGGCCTCCCAGGCGCCTTCGCGACCGGAAGCGTAGCAGAATAGGACTCTTCTCGGCTGCGCGCTGCTCAAGACGGCCACCTCGGCTTTGGCAGTTACAGTACCAGAAATAGGCGGTCCGGGCGCCGATTTCAGCCACGCCGAGCCAAACTGCACCCTCGGCAGCGGCGCCCTCACTCCATCGGCGGCAGGCTCCTGAGATACGCGATGAGCGCCGTCATGTCGGCCTCGCTGATGCCCTTGTAGTAGGCGAAGCCCATGGGCGGCATGAGGGGGCGGCCGTCCTGGCTGATGCCGTCGCGGATGGCGCGCTCGATCTCGGCGTCGGTCCAGTCGCCGAGATGGGTGGGCGTGATATTCGCCGAGATCGAGGTGCCCCAGGGGCCGTCGAAGGGAAAGCCGCCGGCGCCGAGCCGGTGCTCGAAATCGGGGTGGCCGTGCTCGTCCATCGGCGTGTGGCACTCCACGCAGTGGCCGATGGGCCCAGCCAGATAGGCGCCGTAGGCGACCTGATCGGCCGGGTCGGGGGCGACAACGCTCTGGATCGGGTCGGTCCAGGCGGGCGGCAGGGGGATGCGGTAGACCGAGGGCTCGGTCTCGTTGACGACGGCCGGCACGCTCTGGAGATAGGCCACGATGGCGGCGAGGTCGGCATCGCCGATGCCGTGGTAGAGCGGGTAGGGCATCGGCGGGCCGATCAGGCTGCCGTCGGGGCGGATGCCCTCGCGGATGGCACGCGCCAGCTCGGCGTCGCTCCAGGCGCCGATGCCGGTCGCGGGGTCGGGGGTGATGTTCGGCACGACCGCACGGAACGGTTCCATGTCGATGACGAAGCCGCCGGCGAGGTAGCGGCTGGTGTCGGGGCCGTTCGGGCCCATCGGCGTGTGGCAATTGCCGCAGCCGGCGATGGTGTCGACGAGGTAGCGCCCGCGCTCGACGAGGTCGTCGGCGGCGGCCGGTGTGGCGGCAAAGGCGAAAGCGGCGGTCGCCAGCAAGGCAGCCGCCGTCGAGCACGTCGTGCGCATGGTTGTTGTCCCGAGCTCCCCCACGATCCGCCACAGGCCGGGTTCGCCTGCCGCACCGGGCCCGCGGATCGGGACAAGGGATGACTCCCGACGACTGCGGCGTCAAGCCGCAGCGAGCGAAGCCGGCAAGTCGGCCGTTCAGCTCATCCAGTTGCCGCCGTCGATGTTGAAGGTCTGGGCCACGACGTAGTCGGCGTCGCTGGAGGCGAGGAAGACGGCACCGCCGGTGAGATCGTCAACCTTGCCCATGCGGCCGAAGGGGACCTCCTCGCCGACCAGGCGCTTCTTCTCGCCGATCGGGCGGTTCTCGTACTTGGCGAAGAGGCGGTCGACCTCGTCCCACATCGGCGTGTCGACGACGCCGGGGGCGATGCCGTTGACGTTGATGCGGTGCTTGATCAGCGCCTTGGCGGCGCTCTGGGTGATCGAGATCACGGCGGCCTTGGACGCGCAGTAGGCGACGACCAGGGATTCGCCCCGCCTCCCGGCTTGGCTCGCCATGTTGATGATCCGGCCGCGCCACTTGGCGTCCGCCTCGCTCTGCTTGACCATCTGGCGGGCGACGGCCTGGAGCGTGAAGAACAGGCCCTTGGTGTTGATGTCGAAGTTCTTGTCCCAGTCCTCGCGGGTGACCTCGAGCAGGGGTGCCATGTTGAAGATGGCAGCGTTGTTGACGAGGATGTCGATCCGCCCGGCCTTCTTCACCACGGCCGCCACCATGGCGTCGATCGAGGCCTGGTCGGTGACGTCGAGCTGGGCCGCGAAGGCGCCCCGGCTGATGACGCTGGCGGTGTCCTCGGCATCCGACCGCAGGATGTCGGCGATGACGACGCGGGCCCCCTCGTCGGCGTAGCGCTGCGCGATCGCCCGGCCGATGCCGCGCGCCCCGCCGGTGACGATCGCGACCTTGCCTTCGAGCCTCATGGCACATACCCCTCGACGATGGCGACGTTCATCACGGCCGTCCCCTCGCGCAGCGCCTTGCAGGCGGCGTAGTCCGGCGAGTGCCAGAAGGCCTCGGCCGTGGCCCGGTCGGGAAATTCCAGCACGACGAAGCGGTGGCCGGGATAGGCCCCTTCGACCACGGCACTCTCGCCACCGCGGACGAGATAGCGGCCGCCGTGCCGGGCGATCACCGCCGGCACGGCCGCCCGGTAGCGCTCGAAGCCGGCGGTGTCGGTGACCTCGATATTGGCGATCAGATAGGCTGGCATCGGTCTCTCCTCACCAGATGGTGTAGCCGCCGTCGACGACAACGATGCTGCCGGTCATCAGGGAGGCGGCGTCGGAGGCGAGGAAGAGCACCGCGGACGCGATCTCGTCCGGGCGGCCGCAGCGGTGCATCGGCGTCATCTCGAGCCAGGTCGGCAGCCACTCGGCGTTCTCGCGGCCGGCCTTGGTCATCTCGGTCTCGATATAGGTGGGGGCCACCGCGTTCACGCGCACCCCGCGCGTCGCCCATTCGCCGGCCAGCGACTTGGTCAGCATGTGCACGGCGGCCTTGGAGGCGTTATAGTGGCTCTGCGGCTGCGGCTTGTTGGAGATGATGCCGCTCATCGAGCCCAGGTTGACGATCGAGCCCGAGCCCCTGGCCAGCATGTGCCGGGCGAAGGCGCGGTTGGTCCAGTAGACGCCGTTCAGGTTGATGTCGATGACGAGGTTCCACTCCTCGTCCGTCGTCTCCTCGCTGGGCGAGGACTTGGCGATCCCGGCATTGGCGACGAGGATGTCGATCCGGCCGTGCCTCGCCGCGAGATCGTCGGCCACCCGGGTCACCTCGGCCGGCCTGGTGACATCGAGATGGACGTACTCCGCACCGTAGCCCAGGGCCTGCAGGTCGCTCGCGGCCCTGGGGCCGGTGGCCGGGTCGATCTCGGCGATGACGACGTGGGCGCCGCATTCGGCCAGCGCCCGGGCGCTCTCGAAGCCGATGCCACGGCCGCCGCCGGTGACCACCGCGACCCGGCCCTTGAGGTTGTACTTCTCGAGGTACATGGACGTCCTTCCTATTTGACCGCGCCGAAGGTGAGGCCGCGGACCAGTTGCCGCTGGCTCAGCCAGCCCAGCACCAGGATGGGGGCGATCGCCATGGTCGAGGCGGCCGAGAGCTTGGCCCAGAAGAGGCCCTCGGGTGCCGAGAACGAGGCGATGAAGGCGGT
>CAYWSB010000012.1:0-64596 GCA_964460465.1 uncultured Geminicoccaceae bacterium
CACCGCCGACCGCAAGGCCCAGCGGCGGTGCCGGGGCGCTGCGCAGCCCGGCGCCGCTCGTGGAGCTGCGCCTGGAGGATGGCGGCGCGGCGGTGCTGGCCGGGGTCGTGGTGCCCGAGAGCGTGGCCGTGCAGGTCGCCGGGACGCTCGCCCCGCTGCTGGCGCGGGCCGAGATCGTGGCCACCGGCGACCCCGCCACCGACCGCTACGGCCGCCTCGTGGTGCAGGCGTCGGCGCCGGACGGCCGCTCGCTGCAGCATGCCCTGCTCGAGGCCGGGCTCGCCCTGGTGCAGCCGCTGCCGGGCGCCGACCCCGCGGCGTTGGCCGAGCTCCTGGCGGCCGAGGCCCTGGCCGAGCGGGCGGGGCGCGGCGTCTGGCGCGATCGCGCCGCCGTCGTGGTCGGCAGTGGGCCGGAAGAGGCGGCGGCCCGGCTCGGCGGCTTCGCCCTGGTCGAGGGCCGCGTCTTGCAGGCCAGCGCCCAACAGCGCTATTTCTATCTCAACTTCGGGTCCGATTGGCGCACCGACATGACCGCGCGCATCGACAAGGACACGCTCCGCGCCATGCAGCGCGCCGGCTTCGACCCGGCGGGTCTCGAGGGCCGGCGGGTGCGGCTGCGGGGCACGCTGTTCGCCGAGAACGGGCCGATGATCGAGCTCTGGACGCACCATGGGATCGAGATCTTGCCGTGAGCAGCCGTAAGACCGCCTTCCTCGCCGCCGCCCTGGCCGCGACGCTTCTCGCCACCTCGGCCTGCACGACGGCACCGGCGGGCGGCGGGCCGATCCTCGCCTTCGGCTCGGTCGAGGACGACGTCCGCCTCGGCCGCGAGGCGCACCCGCAGATCCTCCAGCAGTACGGCGGCAGCGTCGGCGACCCGGCGGTCGAGCGCTACGTGCAGCAGCTGGGCACGCGGCTGAAGAACGTCTCCGAGCTGAGCGAGATCGACTTCACCTTCACCGTGCTCGACAGCGAGATCGTCAACGCCTTCGCGCTGCCCGGCGGCTATGTCTACGTCACCCGCGGGCTGATGGCGCTGGCCGAGGACGAGGCCGAGCTGGCCGGCGTCATCGGCCACGAGATCGGCCACGTCACCGCCCGGCACGGGGCGTCGCGCCAGGCCACCGGCTCGCTGGCCAGTGCCGTCGGTGCGATCGGCGGGGCGCTGCTCGGTGCCTATCTCGGCGGCCAGGCCGGTGCCGATGTCGGCGGCCGGCTCGGCCAGACGGCGGCCTACGGCGCGGTCATGACCTACTCGCGCAGCCAGGAGTACGAGGCCGACATGCTCGGCGTGCGCTATCTCGATCGCGCCGGCTACGACCCCATGGCGATGGCCGATTTCCTCGAGGCGCTGCAGACGAGTGCGGAGCTGCAGGCCGCGCTGGCCGGCGGCGCGCCGACGCGGAGCGTGATGGAGAGCTTCTTCTCGAGCCACCCCGACGCGCCCGATCGCGTCGCGCGGGCGCAGGCGGAGGCGCGCGACAAGGCCGGCGGTGGCCGGCGTGATCGCGAGGCCTACCTCGCCGTGCTCGACGGGATGATCTACGGGCAGAGCCCGACTCAGGGCTTCGTCAGGGGCCAGCGGTTCGAGCACCCGGCCCTGCGGCTGGCCTTCGAGTACCCGGCGGGCTACCAGATGATCAACCAGCCCCAGGCGGTGATCGGCCGCGGCGACAACCGCTTCCTGATCTTCGACATGGGCACCGCCGACCAGGCGATGGGCCCCGACCGCTACCTGCAGCGTGCCTGGCTGAGCGAGGCCAACGTCCAGGGTGTGGAGACGTTCCGCACCGCCGCCGGCCTCGACGCCGCCATCGGCTACGCCCAGGTCCAGCTCTCGGGCCGGCCGGCGCAAGGCGGCTTCGTCGCCATCCAGGGGCCGGACCGCACGTTCTACCGCTTCGCCATCCTGGCGGGGCAGATCGGCCAGGCCGAGCGCAGCCATCTGCGCGGCGCCGCCGACAGCTTCCGCCGGCTGTCGGCGGCCGAGGCGGCCGAGATCAAGCCGCAGCGCATCCGGCTGGTCACCGTGCAGCCGGGCGACACCATCGACACGTTCGCCCGGCAGATGGCGGTCGAGCGCCTGCCGCGGGAGCATTTCATGACCCTGAACGGCCTCGACCGCGGCCGCGAGCTGCGGCCGGGCGAGCGGGTCAAGATCGTCGTCCGCGGCTAGCGGCAACCCCAATCACAACAAGGCTGGACCAGGCCCATGACCCGAGACGACCTCCTGCGGCGGCTCGACGCCATTCCGCGCGTGACGCTGGCGCACCTCCCCACACCGCTCGACCCGGCGCCGCGGCTCAGCGAAGCCCTGGGCGGGCCCGAAATCTGGATCAAGCGGGACGACCTCACCGGCCTCGCCTTCGGCGGCAACAAGACCCGGCAGCTCGAGTACGTCTTCGCCGACGTCCAGGCCAAGGGCTGCGACACCGTCATCGGCAGCGCCTACACCCAGTCGAACTGGTGCCGGCAGATGACGGCGGCGGCGCGGAAGCTCGGGCTCGACATCCATCTGGTCCTGCTCCACGGCGAGAAGGGGCCGAGGCTGCAGGGCAACTTCCTGCTCTACAAGCTCATGGGTGCGGCGGTCGAGGTGGTCGATCTCGACAGCCTGGAGAAGGTTCAGCCGCTGCTCGAGGCGAAGGCCGAGACGCTGCGGGCGGCGGGCCGCAGGCCCTACATCGTGGGGCCGGTCGAGACCGCGAACCTGGTGACCGGGGCGCTCGGCTACGTGCGCGCGGCGGTCGAGCTCGACGGGCAGCTCGAGGCGCTGGGCATGGCACCCGGGCATCTCTACCTCTCCGGCGCCAACATGACCCCGGCCGGCCTCGCCGTCGGCTTCAAGGCGCTCGGCCGCAAGATCACCCTGCACAGCATCGCGCCGATCAAGTGGAGCACCGACCGGGCCTGGGACATCGCCCGGATCGCCACGGCGACGGCCGGGCGGCTCGGCCTCGACCTCGCCGTCGAGCCCGCCGACATCGACAACTCGGACGCCTATATCGGCCCGCGCTACGGCGTGGTCACCGACGCCGCGCGCGAGGCCCTGGCGCTCGTCGCCCGCAGCGAAGGGATCATCCTCGACCCGGTCTACAGCTCGAAGGCCATGGCCGGGCTGATCGACCACGTCCGCCAGGGCCGGCTCGCGAAGGGCGACCAGGTGGTCTTCGTGCATACCGGCGGCACCCCGGCCCTCTTCGCCTATGCCGAGGACGTGCTCGCGGACCCATAGCGGGCCGGAGGGACGGGCGCGCCGGAGGTTGTAGCGGCGATCACAGAAGCGTGAGCCGGCCTGTCCTAGAGAAGATCCGCCGCGGCCTGGAGGCTGCGCCCTAGGGGGAGGATCTTCCGATGACCGATCGTTTGTCGACGTGGCACGTCGCCCGGCACTCGGCGGCCGCCGCTTGGTGCGGTCTCGGCGCCATGCTCGGCCTCGCTGCGACCGGCGCTGCGGCTGCCGGTGACCTCGCCGGTGGCGATGCCGTGCGCGGCGAGTACCTCGCCACCATCATGGTCTGCGGCGACTGCCACAGCGGCCGGCTGGAGAACGGCGAGATCGACCCGCCGTTCTACCTCGCCGGCGGCACCGCCGGCTTCGAGATCCCGGGATTGGGCGTGTTCTGGCCGCCCAATCTGACGCCGGACGCCGAAACCGGCCTCGGCACCTGGTCGGCGGCGGAGGTCGCCGCCGCGATCCGCGAGGGCGTCCGGCCCGACGGCCGCATCCTGGCACCGATCATGCCCTACGCCTTCTACGGCAGGCTCAGCGACACCGACGTCGCCGACCTCGTCGCCTATCTTCGGGCACTGGAGCCGGTGCGCCACGCGGTTCCCGCGCCGGTGGGCACCGCCGAGACGGCGGCGGCACCGTACTATGCCGTGGTCGTGCCGGCCTCGATGCCCTGACCCCGTCCCGGCCCGTCAGGGGCGCTGGCGGGGCCGTGGCGGCCCGGCGTCGGCTTCGGCATCGGTCGGCGCCGGGGCCGGCTGCGGCGGCCGCCGGCCGAAGAGCAGCCGCTCGAGCAGCCGAAACAGCGACAGCACGACCACGGTCAGCACGAGCGCGATCACGGCGATCGTGAAGCGGCCGATGCCGCAGGCCACCCCGATCGCGCCGGCGAGCCACATGCCGGCACCGGTGGTGAGCCCGTGCACCGTGCCGCGGCCGTGGATGATCGCCCCGGCGGCGAGGAACGCCACGCCGGCGGTCACCGCCTCGACCACGCGGATCGGGTCGGCGTTCGGCCCCTCCCCGCCGGTCTCGCGGACCTCGTGGAACAGCTCGAGGGTGAGGACGGCGAAGAGTGCCGCGGCCGCCGCGGTCAGCATGTGGGTCCTGAGCCCGGCCGGATGGTCGCGCATCTCCCGCTCGAGGCCGATGATCGCACCCAGCACGGTCGCGAGCGTCAGCCGCAGGATGATCTCGCCCTCGGGGATGTGGGTGCGCAGGTCGTCGAGGATGAAGCCCAGGTCCAAGATGGTCTCCGCCGCACCGGGCGACGCATCCCCTGATGCGCCGGCTCCGGCGGCAGGATGAACCGCCGGACGGCGGCCGAAGTTCCGGTCCCGGCCATGTGGGCCCGTGCCGGGAAGGCCGCTCAGCCGTGGCCGCTCGCTGCCGACGCCAGTCGCTGCAGCGCCGCCGCGGTCGCCGCGTCGGCCGGGAAGAACGCCTCGATCGCGAGCTCGGCCAGCGTCAGGTCGAGCGGGGTGCCGAAGACCGTGGTCGTGCTGATGAAGGCGAGCTCGCCCAGGCTCGTGCGCAGCTCGAGCGGCACCGCGACGCCGCCCAGATCCGCGTGCCCGGCATGCGGTGCCGCCGCTGCCACCGGGTAGCCGCGCAGCTCCTCGGCGAGCGTCGCGATCGCCGGATCGGCGCTCGCCTCGTATTGCTGGTGCAGCCTCGCCAGGAGATGCGCCCGCCACTCGCGGACATTGCGGATGCGGGGGGCGAGGCCGTCGGGATGCAGGCCGAGCCGGAGCACGTTGACGGGCGGCTCGAGCAGCCGGGGGGCCACGCCCTCGAGCAGCGGGGCGAGGGCGGTATTGGCGGCCACCAGCGTCCAGTGCCGGTCGACGGCGAGGGCCGGGTAGGGCTCGTGGCCGGCGAGCACCCGCTCGACCGCCTCCCGGGCGGCCGCAAGCGACGGGTGGTCGAGTGGCCGGTGCTCGAAAACCGGCGCGTAGCCGGCGGCGACCAGGAAGCGGTTGCGCTCCCGCAGCGGCACCGCCAGCCGCTCGGCCAGCCGCAGCACCACGGCCCGGCTCGGCCGGGCGCGTCCGGTCTCGATGAAGCTCAGGTGCCGGGCCGAGATGCCGGCATCGAGGGCAAGCTCGAGCTGGCTCGTGCGCCGCCGCTGGCGCCACGTCCGCAAGAGATCGCCGAGCTCTTCCTGCATGCGGCAGGCCCTCCGTCGCTGGCCGTTGCCCTGTCCGTTCTGCCATCGCCCGCAGCCGCCGGCCGATGACCTGCGGGGTAATCGACCGGCGGCACTCGCCGGTGCACCGTCGCTGGGTCAGCAATCAAGTGGAGACCGTCATGTCGACCATTCCGGCCCCGTCGCTGCTGCAGCGCAGCCTCCGCCTCGACGCCCTGGCGAGCGGTGCCTTCGGCCTCGCCCTGGTCGCCGGCGCCGGGCTCGCCGCGGCACCCCTCGGGCTGCCCGAGGCCCTGCTGCGCGGCGCGGGCGCCGCCCTCCTGCCGTTCGCGGCTTTGGTCCTGTGGCTCGCCCGCCGGCCCGTCCCGCCGCCCCCGGCGATCCAGGCGCTGATCGCCGGCAACCTCCTCTGGGTGGCGGCGAGCCTCCTGCTGCTGGCGAGCGGCTGGGTGCGCCCCACGCCGCTCGGCCAGCTCCTCGTGGTCGCCCAGGCCCTGCTGGTCGCCGGCTTCGCCGTGGCCCAGGTCATGGGCCTGCGAAGCCGCCCGGCGAGGGCGGTGCAGCCCGCCGCCCACTGAGCCCGGCCCCGCGTCACCTGCCCGGGCGGTTGGCGGCGACGTCGGCCACGGCGGCCGCCCGGAGCAGCATCGAATCCACGGCACCGGCCACCACCGCGTAGCCCACCCCGAACAGCTCGGGCACCGTGCGCATCGCCGAGGGCACGGTGCCGAGCGGCTTGCCGCTCTTGCGGAGCGCCGCCTCGCAGCTTTCGACCAGCCGGCGCACCTCGGGATGGTCGAGCTGGCCGAGCCGGCCGATCGAGCCCGCCATGTCGTTGATGCCGATGAACGGCACGTCGATGCCGTCGACGGCGGCGATCGCCGCGGCATTGGCGGCGGCCTTCGCACTCTCGAGCTGGCCCATGATCAGGACCTCGTCGTTCCAGCGGGCGAGATAGTCCGTGTCCTTGCCCCAGCGGGTGCAGCGCTGCGAGGCCGCGGCATAGCCGCGGACTCCGGCCGGCGGGTAGCGGCAGGCGGCGACCGCGGCCCGCGCCGCGTCGGCGTCCTCCAGCATCGGGATCATGACCGAGGTGGCGCCGGCATCGAGGATGCGCTTGAGGTAGACCGGGTCGTTCCAGGGCACCCGGACGACCAGCGGGCAGCCGGCGGCCTCGGCGGCGCGCATCACGTCCTGGGCCGTGGCCAGGCTGCCGGGGCCGTGCTCCAGGTCGAGCACGAGGAAGTCGTAGCCGGCATGGGCCATGAGCTCGGCCGCGTTGGCGTCGGCGAGCGCCAGCCAGGCGCCGTAGACGGGCTCGCCGGCGAGGATGCGGGCCTTGAGGGAGCGGGTCGGCATGAACGGTCCTTCTGCGTTGGCGCGGCATTGCGGGGCGGGCCGGCGGCCGGCGTCGAGCCCGCGCGGAGGTCGAGACTGGCGGCGGCGGCCGCTGGCGGCGATGGTCGGGATCGGCTGCAAACTGCGCCGAGTCGCTGTGGTATGCCGCAAATGACAAGTCGCCGAAAGCGCCATTTCTGCCCCTGAGGGCTATTGACCCGGCACCGGCGATCCATACACTCAAGCCAGTCGGGTGAGGTTTGTCCGCTGCCCGACACCTGCCGGCCGCGGTGGCAAGCCGAACACGCGGAGCCCTTCTTTTGCCTCTTTTTCCGTCAGCCGCAGCATGATTCGTGATCACTTCGATATCGCGGCATTTTGTCAAAGACTGTGGAAGTTTAACTTTAAATTCGGCACCTGCGTGTTACCTTGCAATCTGCTTGATGCTCGCGTATAGGGAGAGGTAGGCGAGCGGGTTTCTATCATGGCGCGATGAATGCCGACCCGTGGCGGGCAACCAGAAGGGGATGTCGTGGATGCAGGCTGATAAGATCGATTTCGCCGCTCTGATCGAGAACGACCGGATCGAACGTCAGCGCCAGGAATGGCAGGGCACCTTCCTCGAATACCTCGAGCTGGTGAAGGCGAAGCCGCAGCTCGCCGATCTCGCCCACCGCCGCATGTACCACATGATCATCGACCGCGGCGTCGCCGAGCTCGACCTCGAATCGGACCCGCGCGCCAAGCGCGTCTTCGGCGACGAGCCGGTCAAGGTCTACAACTTCTTCAAGGACGAGTTCTTCGGCATGGAGCGGACGCTCGAGAAGATCGTCCGCTATTTCCACTCCGCCGCCATGGGGGGCGAGGAGGCGCGCCAGGTGCTCTACTTCATGGGGCCCGTGGGCTCGGGCAAGTCGAGCCTGGTCGAGCGCCTCAAGCGCGGCCTCGAGGCGCTCGAGCCGATCTACGTGATCGAGGGCTCGCCCACCTACTGCAACCCGCTCTGCCTGATCCCGCGCCACCTGCGGCCCGCCTTCGAGGACATGCTGAGCGTGAAGATCGAGGGCGACATCGACCCGATCACCCGCCACCGGCTGCTCACCGAGTACAACGGCGAGTACGAGCGGATGCCGATCAGGACCATGTCGTTCTCGATCAGGGCCCGGCGCGGCATCGGCGTGGTGCCGCCGGTCGACCCCAACAACCAGGACACCTCGGTCCTGATCGGCTCGGAGGACATCTCCAAGCTCGACCGGTTCTCCGAGGGGGACCCGCGGGTCCTGGAGCTCTCCGGCGCCTTCAACGTCGGCAATCGCGGCATGGTGGAGTTCATCGAGGTCTTCAAGAACGAGACCGAGTACCTCCACACGATGATCACGGCGACCCAGGAGAAGATGGTCCCGGCCCCCGGGCGGCACGGCACGATCTACGTCGACAGCTGCATCGTCGCGCACTCGAACGAGGCCGAATGGCAGAAGTTCAAGGCCGACCACACCAACGAGGCGATCCTCGATCGCATCGTCGTGGTCAGGGTGCCCTACAACCTGCGGCTCAGCGAGGAGGTCAAGATCTACAGGAAGTTCCTCGACCGCTCGAAGTTCGAGGCCAAGATCGCCCCGCACACGCTCGAGGTCGCCTCGATGTTCGCGATCCTCTCGCGGCTCGAGCCGTCGGCCAAGTGCGACCTGATGACCAAGCTGAAGATCTACAACGGCGAGGAGGTGCTGGAGAAGGGCCGGCCGAAGAAGCTCACCGTGCACGAGCTCAAGGACGACACCAAGCGCGAGGGCCTGTTCGGCGTCTCCACCCGCTTTATCATGAAGGCGCTGGATTCCGCGCTCGCGCAGAACGACGACACCATCCATCCGATCAACGTGCGCGAGGCCCTGATCGGCATGGTCAAGGAGGCCGACCTCGCCGACGACGTCAAGAAGCTCTACCTCGAGTTCCTGCAGGACACGCTGCACAAGGCCTATCTGGAGATGCTCGAGAAGGACATCACCAAGGCCTTCGTCTTCTCGTTCAAGGGCCAGGCCGAGACGCTGTTCCAGAACTATCTCGACCACGCCGAGGCGTATGTCACCAAGACCAAGGTCAAGGATCCCGCGACCAAGGACGAGATGCAGCCGGACGAGGGCTTCCTCAAGTCGATCGAGGAGCAGATCGCCATCATCGGCCCCGCCGCCGACGGCTTCCGCCAGGAGGTCATCGCCTATTTGTGGGCGGCGACGCGGCGCGGCGAGCGGGTCGACTACGAGTCCTACGAGCCGCTGAAGGAGGCGATCGAGAAGAAGCTGATGAACTCGGTGCGCGACATCAGCCGGATCATCACCAAGGCACGGACCCGGGACGAGGAGCAGCGCCAGAAATACGACTCGATGGTGGAGAATCTGATCGGCCAGGGCTACACCGAGGACAGCATCGACACGATCCTCAAATATGCCGCCAACCACCTCTGGAAGGATTGAGAACGCCGGCCATCGGGGCCACGTTCTAGCGTATGACGGTTTTTCGCCCCTACGCCCAAGGTGACGCGCTCCGCTCGGATCGAAGTGCCGGGGACCGGAAGCGTCACCGCGACAAGCTGCGCCGCTCGATCCGCGACAACATCGCCGACATCATCGCCGAGGAGAGCATCATCGGCCGCGACCGGGACCGGATCGTCAAGGTCCCGATCCGCGGCATCAAGGAGTACCGCTTCGTCTTCGGCGACAATGAGGGCGGGGTCGGCACCGGCGACGGCGACACCCAGCCCGGCCAGGTCGTCGGCAAGGCCGGGCAGAAGCCCGGGCAGGGGCAGGGCCAGGGCCCCGGCGGCAGCGAGCCCGGCCAGGACATCTACGAGACCGAGATCAGCCTGGAAGAGCTGGTCGACATCATGTTCGAGGACCTCGAGCTCCCGGACATGGAGCGCAAGATCCTCAAGGAGGCGCTTTCCGAGCGCGTCGCCAAGCGCCTCGGCTACCGCAAGCAGGGGGTCCGGGCGCATCTCGACCGGAAGCGCACGGCCAAGCAGCGGATCAAGCGGCAGATCGCCCGCGGCGTGACGACGGCGCTGGAGGCCGACCGCCGGGCCGGCGAGGCCGAGCCCGCCGAGCGCTTCCCGTTCAACAAGTCGGATCTCACCTACCGCCGCCTCCGGGTCGACACCCGCGAGGAGTCCAACGCCGTCGTCATCTGCATCATGGACACCTCGGGCTCGATGGACCGGCTGAAGAAGTACCTGGCGAGAAGCTTCTTCTTTCTTCTCTACCAGTTCGTCTGCACCAAGTACCAGAACACCGAGCTGGTGTTCATCGGCCACCACACCCAGGCCAAGGAGGTCACGGAGGACGAGTTCTTTCACAAGGGCGAGAGCGGCGGCACGCTGATCTCCTCCGGCTACAAGAAGGCGCTGGAGATCATCCAGAACCGCTTCCACCCAGCGCACTGGAACGTCTACGCCTTCCACTGCTCCGACGGCGACAACTTCGACTCCGACAATATCGAGGCGCTCAAGGCCGCGCGCGAGCTCTGCGACACCTGCAACCTCTTCGGCTACGGCGAGATCAAGCCGATGGGCTCGCACTACTACGAGAGCTCGATGCTCGACCGCTTCAAGAAGCTCGCCGCTGACAACTTCCAGTCCGTGCTGATCGAGCGGCGCGAGGACATCTGGCCGGCCTTCAAGGCCTTCATGACCAAGGACCGCGTCCAGGACGAGAGGTGACCGGCATGGCGACCGGGCTGCGCGAGCAGGTGGACCTGGCCGAGCTCTACAAGACCGATTTCTACGCCTGGGCGCGACAGCAGGCGGCGGCGTTGCGCGACTTCCACGCCACCCGCCCCAATCTGCCGCTCGACCTCGAGCACCTGATCGAGGAGGTCGACGGTTTGGCCGATACCAAGCTCAGTGCCGTCAAGAGCCAAGTCGCACGGCTCATGGTCCACTACCTGAAACTCGAATTCTCCCCGGCCGCGCCGCCGCGGCGGAAATGGGAGATCTCGATCATCGATGCCCAGAACGCGATCGACAGCGACATGACCCCGACCATCGGGCCCGAGGTCGAGCGGGCCCTGGCCCGCCTCTACAAGGGTGCTCGACGCCTGACCGCCGCCGAGCTGCGTGCCCACGACGAGCCCGAAGCGGCCACGTCCCTGCCCGAGACCTGCCCCTACACCCTCGACCAGCTGCTCGACGAAACCTGGCGCCCGACCAACCGCCACGGCCTCGTCGACGAGCCGATCTGAGGTGGCACCCATGGCCACGAAGCTCGAGGACAAGGTCGACCCCGCGACACTCTATGACACGGACTTCTACGCCTGGGCCGAGCAGCAGGCGGCAACGCTGCGCCAGCTCCAGGCCAGCCATCCGAGCCTGCCGCTCGACTTCGCGCACCTCATCGAGGAGGTTGAAGGCTTGGCGAGGTGTGACGTGCGAGCGGCCAAGAGCCAGCTCCGGCGGCTGATCCTGCACGTATTGAAGCTCGAGTACTCGCCCGCCGATCGCCCGCGTCGCCAGTGGCTGAACAGTATCGACGATGCCCGCCAGGAGCTCGATGACATCCTGTCACCGAGCGTCGTTGCGAGCGTGACACCGCTCTTGGCGCAACTCTTCGCCGAGGCCCGCACGGCCGCAGGGCGCGATCTCCTCGATGCAGACGGCATCGAGACCGCCGCGTCCCTGCCCAAGACCTGTCCCTACACCCTCGACCAGCTGCTCGACGAAACCTGGCGCCCGACCAACCGCCACGGCCGCGTCGACGAACCGTTGTGAGGAAAGCTCGCGCATGACCCAATGGACGATGCACGATCTCGAGCGCTGGGACGCCCGCATCCAGGAGAAGGTCGCCGAGTTCGGCCTCGACGTCTACGAGCAGGAGTTCGAGGTCTGCGACCAGGAGGCGATGCTCGGCTACATGGCCTATCACGGCATGCCGTCGCACTACCCGCACTGGTCGTTCGGCAAGAGCTTCGAGCAGCTCAAGACCATGTACAGCTACGGCGTGCAGGGCCTGCCCTACGAGATGGTCATCAACTCCGACCCCTGCCTCGCCTACCTGATGCGCGACAACTCGCTCTGCCTGCAGATCCTGACCATTGCCCACGTCTACGGCCACAACGACTTCTTCAAGAACAATTTCACCTTCACCAGCGCCACCCGGGCGGGCGAGACCATCGCCGGGTTCAAGACCCGCGCCGACCGGGTGCGGCGCTACCTCGAGGATCCGTCGATCGGCACCGACGCCGTCGAGCGCGTCCTCGATGCGGCCCACGCGCTCTCCATGAACCGCTCGCGCAACCAGGCGATCCGCCGGCTCGACCAGAGGGAGCAGGCGATCCGCCTCGCCGAGGCCGCCATGCCCGAGCGTGGCGCCTTCGATCACCTCATGCCCGCCCGGGAACGGGTCGAGCCCGATCTCCGCCGCACCCCGCTCGAGCCCGACGAGAACCTGCTGCTCTTCATCCGCGACCACAACGCCGAGCTCGCCGACTGGGAGCGGGATCTCCTGACCATCGTCGACGAGGAGGCCCGCTACTTCATCCCGCAGATCGAGACCAAGATCATGAACGAGGGCTGGGCCAGCTACTGGCACCACAAGATCATGACCGCCCTCGACCTGCCGCAGGCCATCCATCTCGAGTTCATGGTCCGCCACAACCAGGTCATCTGCCCGCACCCCGGCAGCCTCAACCCCTACCACCTGGGCTTCGTCGTCTGGCACGACATCGAGCGGCGCTTCGGCGGCCCCGAGACCAGGGAGGGCCGGGCGAAGATGTTCGAGGTCCGCGAATCCGATCGCGACACGGCCTTCCTCCGCCGCTTCCTGACGCCCGAGATCATGCGCGAGATCGACCTCTTCTCCTACAAGCCCAGGGGCGAGCACCTCGTCGTCGACCGGATCGCCGACGCGGAGCACTACGCCGAGGTCAAGGCCAAGCTCCTCGCGCAGATCGGCACGGCCTCGCTGCCGGTGATCAAGGTGATCGACGCCGACCATGCCGGCCGGCGGACCCTCATGCTCCGCCACGAGCACGACGGCCGCGACCTCGACATGACCAATGCCGAGAAGACGCTGCAGCACCTGCGCACCCTCTGGCGCCACGACGTCTATCTGCAGACCCGGCTGCGCGGGAAGAAGGCCCTGATGAGCGCCACCGAAGCCGGCTTCGACGCCCGGCTGGTGGCGTAGGGGAGGAAGAAGAAATCCGGGAAGGCTCGCCTTCCCGGGCCCATCCGTTACGCGGCAGCGTGTGGACGGGGTGCCGCCGTCCGGGGAGGTGGGGCGGTTTGGGGCTCGACGCGGCCGGCTCGGCGCGGCAAGGATCGGAGCCCCCGAGCGAGCGAGGCGAGCCATGCCGCTACCCGACCTTCAGGCCCTCGACGCGGCCGACCCGCTGGCCGGGTTCCGCGACCGCTTCCGGCTGCCCGATGGTGTCATCTATCTCGACGGCAATTCGCTGGGCGCTTTGCCGCGGGCCACGCCCGCTGCCGTCGCGCGGACGGTCGAGGAGGAATGGGGCCAGGATCTCATCAAGAGCTGGAACAGTGCCGGCTGGATCGACCTCGCCGCCGACATCGCCCGGGACCTCGCCGTCGTCACCGGCTGCGATCCGGACGAGATCGCCGTCGGCGACTCCATCTCCGTCAACCTCTTCAAGCTGCTGGGTGCCGCCCGGAGCCTGCGGCCCGACCGCACGGTCATTCTCGCCGACCGTCGCAACTTCCCGACCGATCTCTACATCGCCCAGGGCTTCACGGCGCTCACCGGCACGCGGCTGGAGCTGGTCGAGACGCCGGACCAGCTTGCCGGCGCCGTCACCGACGCCACGGCGCTCGTCATGGCGAGCCACGTCGACTACCGCTCGGGCGCCGTCCTCGACCTCGACGGGCTGGTCGCCGCGGCGCATGCGCAGGGGGCGCTCGCCCTCGTCGATCTGGCGCACAGTGCCGGCGTCCTGCCCGTCGAGCTCGCCCGCCGGGGCATCGATATGGCCGTGGGCTGCGGCTACAAGTATCTCAACGGTGGCCCGGGCGCTCCCGCCTTCCTCTACCTCGCCCGCCGCCACCAGGCGGCGGCCCGCAACCCGGTCTCGGGCTGGTTCGGCCACGCCCAGCCCTTCGCCTTCGAGGCCGACTACCGGCCGGCGGCGTCGATCGCGCGGTTCCAGGCCGGCACGCCGCCGATCCTCAGCCTCTGCGCACTCAGGGAAGGGACCAGGATCGCGGCGGCGGCGCCGATGACGGCGGTTCGCGCCAAGGCGATGAGCCTGACCGCCACGTTCCTCGTCCTGTTCGAGGCGCGCCTAGGCGACCAGGGCTTCCGCCTCGTCAGCCCACGCGACCCCGAGGCGCGCGGCGCCCAGCTCGCCTTTGCGCACGCGCAGGCCTGGCCCATCACCCAGGCCCTGATCGCGGCCGGCGTCGTTCCCGATTTCCGCCAGCCGGACATCGTCCGCTTCGGCTTCGCACCGCTCTACATCCGCCACCGCGATCTGGCCGAGGCGGTCGACCGGCTGGCGCGCATCATGCAGGCCGGAAGCTTCGCGGACCCGGCCTTCGCAGCACCTGCCCGGGTGACCTGACGCGGTCGATCCGGCACCGACGCCACCCCGTCGGCTAGTGCGCCGGCCGGTAGGGCCGCACCTCGCCGTCCACATAGCGCCGCAGCTTGTCGACATCCTCGATCCTGATCCGGTTGCCGTTGCAGGTCACGCCCAGGCGGCGCAGCCGCGACAGCGAGCGAGAGAAGGTCTCGGGCTGCATGCCGAGGGCACCCGCGATGAGCTGCTTGTCGAGCGGCAGATCGAACTCGGCAGCGCCACCCCCCCCGGGGCCCAAGCGCAGCAGGAAGGCCGCCAGCCGCTCGGTCGAGGAGCTCGAGGCGCGCTGCTCGATCTGCTCGACCAGCCGGCGCAACTGCCGGGACATCGACGCCATGATGTTGAGCCCGAGCGAGGGCTCCTCGCGCAGCCGCTGGACGAAGGACTGGGCCGTCACCACGAGGAGGCGCGCGTCGACGAGCACGGTCGCTGTCACCGGGAACTCGGCACTGTCGAACATCGCCGCCTCGGCGAAGGAGTCGCCGCGGTTCATCAGGCTGATGACGCTCTCGTGGCCGTTGGCGCTGACCCGGTGCAGCATCACGCAGCCGTCGAGGATGACGTAGAAGCGGCTCGCCGGCTCGCCCTGGCGGAACAGCACCGTGCGCCGCGGTGCGTCGATCACTTCGGCGTTGTCGAGCAGCAGGGCGACCTGCGCTCCGTCCAGACCGGCGAGCATCGGCAGCCGTGACAGCAGGGCCACGTCGTCCGAGCCGATCCCGCGAATGACGGGCCACGCCGATGCGCGCTGCATCGGCCGGCATTGCGGCTGTGGCATGGCTCTCGATCTCCCCCTGCGCCGACGCCCCCCCGACGCCGACAGCACCCCGCATGGCCCCACCGGCTTGACCGGGGTCAAGGTCGAGACAGCGTGATGCTGCAGAATGGAAGCTTATTTTGGCTGCGGTGGCAACCTCCGGGGGCGGCCAGGGTGGAGATCGTTCTGTTCATCGTCGTCGGTGGTGGCCTCTATCTTGCCGCCGACGCCGCTCTGCGCGCCGTCGAGCGCGCCCGCGGCGGGCCCATCGCCAATCGGACGGTGCTCTTCTTCTTCATTCTCCTCGGTCTCGCCCTGCCGACCTTCGCACTGATTCGGGCGCTCTTCGGTCCTTGACGATGGTCAAGGACACGCCGAGTGCGCAGGCCTAGCGTCGGCCACGATCAGCACCGCCGGCAGCAGCCGAGCGCAGCAGGGGAGGCCGCCGAGATGGTCGAACGGAGCGGAGCCGACGCCGGTCGGGAATCGCGCGAGGCCGGCGCCGGCCGCCTGGAGCGGCCGCCGTTCATGCAGCGGGTGCTCGACAACCCGTTCCTGCTGCTGTTCCTCGGCATCACCTTGCCGACCGTTCTCTACATCCTCTGGGGGGTCATGGAGATCGCCCAGATCCCCCTCACCCCGTCCTGAGCCGACGCGCGGAGACCGCCATGGCGCTCCTGCCCCCGACCAATCGTCTCTGGTGGAACGAGCCCCTGCATCGGATGGAGATCATCTGGATCACCATCGCGTTCTTGTGGGGTCTGTTCATGTTCTTCTTCATGATCTGGTGGCACATCAACGGCCCGCAGAACATGTCGAACGAGACCTACCGCATCCACCCCGATGTCTACGCCCAGCGGACCGAGACCTTCATCGAGGCGTACCAGATCGGGGCCGACGACTTCGGCACCCCGATCGTCCGGCCGCCCGCCGGCGCGGACGTCTACCTCGCGGCCCGGCTCTGGGACTGGTACCCGATCCTCGAGCTGGTCGAGGGCGAGACCTACCGGCTGCACATCTCCTCCCTCGACTGGCAGCACGGCTTCTCGCTGCAGCCCACGAACATCAACCTGCAGGTCCATCCCGGGCTCGAGATGGTGATCACGCTGACCCCCAACGAGACCGGCAGCTTCGGCATCGTCTGCAACGAGTTCTGCGGCATCGGCCATCATCTCATGGTCGGCCGGATCAACGTGATCGACCGGAGCACGGCGGCGCTGGCGGCCGTCCTGCCCGTGGCGGGAGAACAGTAATGGCGACCATCGCGGTTCCGGGGCGGCTCGGCGGCGAGCCGGCGGAGGAGCGCTTCCGCGTCTGCGCCGACACCGGCCTCAAGGTCCACGCCAGGGCCGAGACCCTGATCCGGATCAACCTGCTCACCGCGGTCCTCTTCCTCGCGATCGGCGGGCTCCTCGGCCTCCTGGTCGCGCTGACCCGCTGGCAGGCGGTGCATCTCCTGCCGGCCGAGATGTTCTACATGGTCCTGACCGCGCACGGCGCCGCCGTGCTGCTCTTTTGGATCATGTTCTTCGAGGTGGCCCTCTTCTACTTCACCTCGGCCGTGGTGCTGCGCTCCAGGCTCGCGACCCCCTGGCTCGCCTGGCTCGCCTACGCGCTGATGCTGATCGGGGCGCTGACCGCCACCATCGCCGTGCTGCAGGGCCGCTCGTCGGTGATGTTCACCTCCTACGTGCCGCTCCAGGCCGAGCCGCACTTCTATGTCGGGCTGATCCTGTTCGCCGTCGGCATGCTCATCACCTGCTTCATCTTCCTCGGCACGCTGGTGATCGCGCGCGACGAGCGCACCTACGAGGGCTCGATCCCGCTCGCCACCTTCGGCGGGCTCACGGGTGTGATCATCATGATCTTCACCCTGGCCTCGGGGGCGATCATCCTGATCCCCACCTTCCTCTGGTCCATCGGGATCATCGCCCACATCGATCCCCTGACCTACAAGCTCGTCTGGTGGGGCATGGGGCACTCCTCGCAGCAGGTGAACGTGACGATGCACGTCGTCGTCTGGTACACCATCGCGGCCTTGCTCCTGGGTGCCCGGCCGCTGTCGGAGAAGGTCAGCCGGACCGCCTTCCTGCTCTACATCCTGTTCCTCCAGCTCGCCTCCGCGCACCACCTGCTGGTCGAGCCGGGCCTGAGCTCGACCTGGAAGATCTTCAACACCAGCTACGCCATGTACCTCGCCGTGCTGGGCTCGATGATCCACGGCATGAGCGTGCCGGGGGCGATCGAGGCCGCCCAGCGGCGGCTCGGCCACACCAAGGGCATCTTCGGCTGGCTGCGCGAGGCCCCCTGGGGCAACCCGGCCTTCGCCGGCATGTTCCTGTCGCTCGTCATGTTCGGCTTTCTGGGCGGCATCAGCGGGGTGATCCTCGGCACCGAGCAGATCAACGTGCTGATGCACAACACGCTCTACGTGCCGGGCCATTTCCACGCCACGGTGGTCTCGGGCACGACGCTGGCCTTCATGGCGGTGACCTATCTCCTGATCCCGATCTTCTTCAAGCGGGATCTGGTCTTCCCGACGATCGCCAAGTGGCAGCCCTACGTCTTCGCCGCCGGCACTGCGGGGATCGCCCTCTTCATGATGGGGGCGGGGACCCTGGGCGTCTCGCGGCGGCACTGGGACATCACCTTCACCGACGCCTTGATCTCCTTCGACTACCCGGCGGCCGCCTTCCTGATGCTGGGGCTGAACGGGCTATCGGCGATCGTCGCGGCGGTGGGTGGCGGGATGTACGTCCTGGTCGTCGTGGGCTCCATCGTCTGGGGCAGGCGGCGGACCGACGCGGACGCCAGGACCAACCCGATCGCACCCGGGGCGGCGGTGCTCGCCAGCTACGGCAGCGAGCACACGCTGAAGCTGCCGGGGACGATCGTCCTGGTCTCCGTCTTCTTCATCGCCTTCGCCCTCTACTACTTCATCAACTGGCGCTTCTTGGCCGGCATCTGGCCGATGAGCTGACCCGGGCCGGCGGCGGGGCGCGGCCCCGTCGCCGGGACGACCAGAGGCAGGGAGTTCGACTTGAGCATCGCCCGACCCGCGCCTGCCCGACCCGCGCCTGCGAGGAGCACGTTCGCCCGGAACATCGTCTCGGTCTTCAAGCTGCGGATCGCCGTGGTGATCGCGCTGAGCGCGCTGGGCGGCGTCGCGGTCGCCTCGGGGCCGGCCCCGGGGCCGGCCGAATTGGCCGTGCTCACGCTCGCCGTGCTGCTCTCCTCGGCCGCGGCCGGGGCCTTCAACCAGCTCTGGGAGCGCGATCTCGACGCCCGGATGGTGCGCACCCGCCGCCGTCCGTTCGCCAGCGGCGAATGGCAGGCAAGCCCGCTCTGGTGGGCGCTCGTGGCCTTCGTCCTGGCGCTCGGTGTCGGCCTGGCGGCGCTGGTCTTCAACCTCGCCACCGCCGTGCATCTCTTTCTCGGCGCCTTCACCTACGGCGTGGTGTATACCGTCTGGCTCAAGCGCCGCACGGTCTGGAACATCGTCATCGGCGGGCTCGCCGGCAGCTTCGCCGTGCTCGCCGGGGCGGCGGCGGTCGAGCCGCAGCTCACCGCGGCGCCGCTGATCCTCGCGGTGGTGCTCTTCCTCTGGACGCCGCCCCACTTCTGGTCGCTGGCGCTGATGGCCAAGGACGACTATGCGGCCAACGCCGTGCCGATGCTGCCGCTGGTCAAGGGCGAGGCCTTCACCGCCTGGGCGATCCTGGTGCACGCCGTGGCGCTGGCGGTGCTGGCCATGCTGCCGCTCTTCTTCGGCATGGGCTGGCTCTACGGCATCGCCGCCCTGGCCGGCGGTGCCTGGTTCGTCAAGACCAGCGTCGACCTCGTGCGCCGGCCGGCACGGCCCGCCGCCTTCGCCAACTTCAAGGCGTCCTTGGGTCAGCTCTCGCTGCTGCTCGTTGGAGCCATGCTCGATGCCGCGCTGCTCGGTTGACCTGCGCCGCCTGGTCGGCGCCGCCGGCGTCGCGGCAGCCCTGATGGCCGGGAGCGTCGCGGCCGACCAGCCGAACCCGTTCGACGAGCGCGCGGCGCTGGCCTACAGCCAGGCGGCGATCGGCCGGCAGGTCGGGGCGCATCCGTTTCGCGACACCACCGGTGCGCCCGTGAATCTCGCCGACTTCCGCGGCAAGCCGCTGGTCGTCAACCTGATCTTCACCGCCTGCTCCACCACCTGCCCGGTCATCGTCCAGTCGCTGCACCGCGGCGTCAGGATCGCCAACGGGGCGGTGGGCACCGACTCGTTCCACGTCGTCACCATCGGCTTCGATACCGACCGCGACACGCCCGAGCAGATGCGCGCCTACAAGGCGGACCAGGGGGTTCGGCTGCCGAACTGGACCTTCCTCAGCGCCGACAGGGCGACGATCGATGCGCTTTCGGCCGAGGTCGGCTTCATCTACTTCCCCTCGCCACGCGGCTTCGACCACCTGACCACGACCACCATCCTCGACGGCGAGGGTCGGGTCTACCGCCACGTCTACGGCGATGCCTTCGAGCCGCCGGCCGTGGTCGAGCCGTTGAAGGACCTCGTCTGGGGCCGCTTCACCCCGGTCACCGACATGGCGAGCCTGGTCGACCGCATCCGGCTGATCTGCACCATCTACGACCCGAAGAACGACCGCTACCTCTTCGACTACTCGATCTTCTTCGGCATCTTCGCCGGCATCCTCAGCCTCGGCGGCTTCGCCGTCTTCCTGGTGCGCGCCGCCCGGCGCGGTCGCCGCCGCCCCGGCACCACGCTGGCCGGGCCGGCCCGGCCATAGCGGCAGGCCATGGAGTTCGTCCGCCGCACCCTCCGCGCCGGTTTCGCCAAAGCCGAGACCGCGCTCGACCGCGTCTTCCCGCCGGCCTGGCAGCCGCTCTACCACCTCGGTGCCCTCTCGTTCTTCTGCCTTTGGGTGGTGACGGTGAGCGGCATCTACGTCTACGTGCCGTTCGATACCGGGACGGTGGATGCGTGGCTGTCGGTCGAGCGGATGAGCACCGACCATTGGTATCATGCCGGGGTGATGCGCAGCCTGCACCGCTACGCCTCGGGCGGCATGGTGCTGTTCATGTTCCTCCACCTGCTGCGCGAGTTCTCCCTCGACCGCTACCGCGGCTCGCGCTGGTTCACCTGGGTCACCGGCATCGTCGTCATCTGGCTGGTCTACATCTCCGGGATCACCGGCTACTGGCTGGTCTGGGACGAGCTGGCGCAGTTCGTGGCCATCCGGACGGCCGAGCTGGTCGACGCCATCGGCATCTTCGGCGAGCCGATCGCGCGGAACTTCCTCACCCCGGCGAGCCTGGACGACCGCTTCTTCACCCTGATGCTGTTCCTGCACATCGCCGTCCCGCTGATCCTGCTGGTCTTCCTCTGGGTGCATCTGCAGCGCGTCAGCCGGCCGGAGATCGTCCCGGCGCACGGGCTGTCGGTGCTCGTCTTTCTGGGCTTCCTCGTCCTCTCGCTGGTCAAGCCGGCGCTTAGCCATCCGCCCGCCGATCTCGGCCGGATGCTGGGCGAGGTGCGGCTCGACTGGTGGTATCTGGGCTTCTACCCGCTCGCCGATCTGTTCGGGCAACGCGGGCTTTTGGCCATCATTCTCGTCTCGACCGTGGTCCTGATGGCCCTGCCGTTCATGCCGACGATGCGCCGGCCGCCGGCCGCCATCGTGAACCTCGAGTTCTGCAATGGCTGCGATCGCTGTGTGCAGGACTGCCCCTATGCCGCCGTCCGGCTGGTGCCGCGCACCGACGGCATGCCGTTCGAGCACGAGGCCAGGGTCGACCCCGCCTTGTGCGTCTCCTGCGGCATCTGCACCGGCGCCTGCCCGACGGCCACGCCGTTTCGCCAGCGCGGCCGGATGGTCGCCGGCATCGAGCTGCCGCACCTGGCGCTGGCGGACATGCGGCGGCTGACCGATCGGGCGGCCGAGGGTCTGGCGGGCGAGCGGCGGGTCATCGTCTTCGGCTGTGCCCACGGCGTGCCGCTGGCCGGGGTCGGCGACGGGGTCGGGGTGGTGCGGCTGCCCTGCACCGGCATGCTGCCGCCGGCCTTCATCGACTACGTGCTCAGCCGCGACCTCGCCGACGGGGTGGTGCTGACCGGCTGCGCCGAGGACGCCTGCCACGAGCGCCACGGCATCGCCTGGACCGAGGCGCGCATCGAGCGGCGGCGCGACCCCTATCTGCGCGAGCGCGTGCCCAGGGAGCGGATCCTGCGGGTCTGGGCGGGCAAGACCGGGGCCGCGACACTGGCGGCATCGCTCGCCGAATTCCGGGCCACTCTGCCGGCCCAGCCGTCGGCACGTGCCGTGCCCCGCACGACCGTGGCCGCACCGGAGGCATCGGCCGCGGCACCGCCGGCGGTGGTCGCCGTCCCCGGGGGTGGCGATGACTAGGCCCTGGCACTGGCTCGGCCAGGCGGCCGTCGTCGCCCTCCTGATGCTGGCGATCGGGGTCTTCGCCGACACGCCCGCCTATACGAGCTTTCCGGCCGACCAGGCGCTGGTGCGCGTCAGCTTCAGCCATGGCGGGGCGCGCGACTGCCGCGAGCGGACGCCCGAGGAGCTGGCCGCCCTGCCGCCCAATATGCGGGCCGCCCGCGTCTGCTCGCGCGAGCGCCTGCCCGTCCGCCTCGAGATCGACCTCGACGGCAGCCCGCTGGTCCATGTCGACCTGCCGCCGGGCGGCCTGCGCGGCGACGGGCCGTCGCGCATCCACGAAGGCTTCGTCGTGCCACCCGGGAGCCATGCGATCGAGGCGCGCCTGCGCGACAGCGACCGTGAGAGCGGGTTCGACTGGACGCGCACGGCCGAGATCACCCTGGCACCGCGGCAGCATCTGGTGATCGAGTTCCACGGCGACGCCGGGGGCTTCGTCGTTCGCTGAAGGAGATGGCCATGACCCCGACCGGCAGCCCGCCCGAGCCCATGATCGGCGCCGGGCGCGGCATGCTCGTGGTGCTGTTGTCGGTCGTCTTCATGGCCGGCACGGGTTGGCTCGCGGTGCAGCAGCTGCGCCCGGCGCCGCCCGCGAGCGAGGCCGTTGCACCGCAGTTCGACACGGCGAGCCTGCTGGCGCTGGTCGATCATCACGGCCAGCCGCTGACGCCGGCGGCGCTTGCCCGGCCGGTGACCCTGGTCTTCTTCGGCTACACCCATTGCCCCGACATCTGCCCGCTGGAGCTCGCCACGATGGCCGCCGCCCTGGAGCGCCTTGGGTCCTCGGCCGACTCCGTCGGCGCCTTCTTCGTCAGCGTCGACCCGGCGCGCGACACGCCGGACCGGCTCGCCGACTACGTGCCGCATTTCGACCCGCGGATCACCGGTCTGACCGGCACGGCCGAGGCCGTCGCCGCCGCCGCTGCGGCGTTCCGCGCCTACTACGCCAGGGTCGAGCACGAGGGCGGCGACTACACCGTCGACCATTTCGCCCGAACCCTGGTCCTCGACCGCGACGGCCGACTGGTCGAGGCGGTCCCCTTCGACAGTCCCCGCGACAGGCTGGTGGCCGCCATCAGCCAGGCCCTGGAGACGCAGCCATGACCCTGCTCGCCTGGTCCGACCGCTTCAGGCTCGGCATTCCGGCCGTCGATCACGAGCACAAGGAGCTGATCGACCTGATCAACACGCTGCACGACCAGCTCGGCCGGCGCCCCGAGAAGGACGCGGTGCTGGGGTTCCTCGAGGAGATCAACGCCAAGATCAACGCGCATTTCGCCCTCGAGGAGAAGGTCATGCGCGGGCTCGCCTACGACGAGCTGGGGCCACACAAGCACGAGCACGAGGCTCTCCTCGACGGGATTCGCGACATCATGGACCGGGCGGAGACGGCCCCCTTCGCCGAGCTGGAGGCCGATCTGGCCGGCCAGCTCAAGGCGTGGTTCGGCAACCACTTCGCCACCAAGGACGCGCGGCTGCACCACTTCCTGGAGGAGCAGGGGATCGACGAGGAGGCCTTCGTCCGCGAGAACCCCGACGCCTGAGGGCGCCTTGACCGCGATCAAGGCGCACGGTTGCGGCTTCGTGGCAGGCTCCCCGGCAATCGCAGCCAAGTAGATCAGGAGGGAGCCGAGCATGATCCGTCACAGCCTTTGGGCCATTGCCCTCGGTTGCACGTCACTCGCGGCAGGCGCCGCCCTCGCCGAGGGTGACCCGGCCGCCGGCGAGCGGGCGTTTCGCCAGTGCGGCGCGTGTCACACACTCGACGGCTCGCACCGGGTCGGCCCCAGCCTGCAGGGCATCTTCGGCCGGCAGGCCGGCACCGCCGAGGGCTTCCGCTATTCGCCGGACATGGTCGCCACCGGCGAGGCCGGGGTGGTGTGGGACGCCGAGAACCTGTTCACCTATCTCGACAACCCGGCCGAGTTCCTGAAGGAGGCGACCGGCAAGGACCGGGTGCAGACGCGCATGCCGAACCGCTATCCGGACGAGACCGTGCGGCGCGACATCATCGCCTATCTGCAGCAGACGGCCGGTGGCTGAGGCGGCGACCACGGCTGCCGGCGTCGCGGCCGCGACGGGCCCGGCCGAGCATCCCTTCGCGCCCTATGTCCGCGCGGTCGCCAAGGGCGAGAAGCTCGGCCGCAGCCTCGCCATGGCCGAGGCGAGGACGGCGATGGGGATGATCCTGGCCGGCGAGGTCGAGCCGGTGCAGCAGGGCGCCTTCCTCGCCGTGCTGCGTTTTCGCAAGGAGACGCCGCAGGAGCTCGCCGGCTTCGCGCTCGCCGCCCGTGACGCGATGCTGCCCGGCACGCTGCCGGCGGCGGCGCTCGACTGGCCGTCCTATGCCGACCGGCACAAGCAGCTTCCCTGGTTCCTGCTCGCGGCCCTGCTCGTGGCGGATGCCGGGGTGCGGGTGCTGATGCACGGCATCGCGGGGGAGGGGTCGGCCACCACGCGGGCCGGCCTCGCGGCGCTGGGCGTGCCGCTGGCGGCCGACGGCGACGACGCGGCGCAGGCCCTCGACCGGACGGGCTTCGCCTACCTGCCGCT
Organism: uncultured Geminicoccaceae bacterium; assembly: GCA_964460465.1. Taxonomy (GTDB): domain Bacteria; phylum Pseudomonadota; class Alphaproteobacteria; order Geminicoccales; family Geminicoccaceae; genus SLRI01. The sequence continues at coordinate 24,054 of CAYWSB010000012.1, forward strand.
CGAGGCCGTCTGCCCGGCGCTGCACGCCCTCTTCGCGCTCAGGCCGCTGCTCGGCCTGCGCTCGGCCGCCAACACCTATGCGCGCGAGCTCAACCCGGCGGCGTGCCCCTGCCAGATCCAGGGCGTCTTCCACCCGAACTATGCGGACCTCCATGCCGGGGCGGCCCGGCTGCTCGGCCAGCCGCGCGCGGTCATCTTCAAGGGCGGCGGCGGCGAGGCGCAGGTCAACCCGAGGAAGCCGACCCTGGCGACCATGCTCGCCGACGGGCTCGTCGACCGCGTCGCCTGGCCGGCGCTGGTCGAGGGCGAGGAGCCGCCGGCGCGCGACGAGCCGCTCGATCCAGGCCAGCTCAGGGCGCTCTGGCGCGGCGAGCGGTCGGCCCCGGGGGCGGAGGCCATCATCGTCGGCACCGCCGCCATGGCGCTGCACGTGACAAGGCACGTGGTGGACCTCCCGGCGGCGGTCGAGCTGGCCGGCCGGCTCTGGCGCGATCGCGATCGCCGCCGCTACTGAGGCAGGGCCTGCGCGACGATCAGCGGCAACAGCGCCGGGTCCGGCCCGATCGGCCCGAAATAGACGCCGGGCCGCCCGGTTTCGGCGAGCAGCCGGGCGACATCGCCGGCCCCGTGCGTGCCGGCATCGGTGAGGAAGCCCACGGCGGCGACGAAGGGTGCGGCGAGGCCGGCCGCGGCCTCGGCCAGCGTCGGCGCCTCGTCGAGAAAGGCCGTGGCCACCTCGGCGAAGAGGCCCGTGGTTCGGATGCTGTCGGCATGGCGGCGGGCGGTCGCGGCCGAGGCCGGGTGCCGGGTCGTGCCGTGCCCGACCACCAGCAGCGCCACCTCGGACGGTTGCCGGCCATGCGCCCGCAGGCCCTTGAGCGCCCGGGCCACCAGCACCTCGGCCATGGCGGCGCTGCTGCCGAGCGGCGGCAGCAGCCGGGCGTCCGGGCGGCAGGCGGCGAGGCGGCCGGCCAGCTTCTCGAGCGTGTAGCCCTCGGCCATCATGAAGGGCAGCACGGTGAGCGGACCCTGCCCGAGCCCGGTCACGACCGCCTCGAGCCGCGGCTCGCCATAGAGCGCGCAGGCCCCGACCGTGCGGAAGAGGCCGCGGCGGCCGAGGGACCGCGCATGGCGCGCCGCGGCACCGGCGACACCCCTGGCACCATGGGCGCAGAGCAGCAACGCGGGTGCTCCCGTCTCAGTCGGCATTGCCGGCGAGGCGGTTCGTGACATTGTACTTTCCCACCGGGCGACGCATCGGGATGCGGGTGACCTCGTCGAGCGTCTTGGCGTCGTAGACGACGACGGCACCCTCCTCGACGTCCCAGACGCTGACGAGGGCGTGGCTGCCGTCCCTGGTGAACTCGACATGCCCGGCGGTGATGCCGGGGCTCGGGCGGATGGTGCGGACCAGCTCGAGGGTGCGGGTATCGAGGACCTGGACGGCGTCGGCGTCGGGGCCGAAGAAGACGTCGACCCAGGCATAGGGGGCGGCGGGGTGCGCCCGGAGGAAGAAGCCCGGGCCCAGGGTCGCGATCGTCTTCACCAGCTCGAAGCGCTCGATGTCGATGACCGAGAGGGCTGCGTCGTGGAGATGCGGGGTCGCCACCACCTTGCGGCCCTGCCACTCGAAGAAGGCGCCAGAGCCCAGATGCGGCATCCCGGGCAGCAGCAGCTCGGCGATCTTGCGGCCGACGTCGAGATGGACGGCGACGGCCCGGCTGCCGTCCCTGGCCGAGCCGAGCAGGACCCGGTAGTCCGGGGTGAAGAAGAAGTCCTCGACCGGCTCGTTCAGCAGGATGCGGCGGACCGGGAAGGGATCGGCGGAGGCCACCACCTCCTCGACCCCGACCTCGCTCGAATGGGCGAGCCCGGTGACCTTGACCGCCTTCGGCCCCACCGGGATCTCCCAGATCTCGGCCACGTCCTTGAGCGCGACGATGAAGCTCTGCCGCGGCGGGGCGGCGTAGACCGCGCTCACCCGGGAGGGCACGCCGCGGATGTCGGCCACCGGAATCACGGCGAGCGGACGCAGGTCCTCGGCGTCGAGCACGGTGAGGCTGGGCGGCAGGTAGTTGCCGACGAGGACCAGCCGGCCGTCGTGCGAGAGCGCCAGGTTGCGGGTGTTGATGCCGGCCCGGACCGTGGCAAGCGTCTGGAGGCCCCAGAGGTCGACCTTCTCGACCCAGCCGTCACGGCTGGCGTGGTAGACGAAGCGGCCGTCGGGGCTGAACTTGGGCCCGCCGTGCAGCGCGTAGGCGGTGGGCAGGCGGGCGAGGGGCGTGAAGCGGTCGCCGTCGAGGATGGTGATGTGGTGGTCGCCGGCCTCGACCACGACGAAGAGGTTCCAGGGATCGGCCGAGTGGACCGGGGCGGGGGCCGGGACCGCCCCGGTGGGCCGGTGCGAGGCCAGGATCTCGGCCATGCCCCAGTCCGGCAGCTCGGCCGGGGGTGTGTAGACGAGATCGACGATGGCGGCGATCTGGGATTCGTCCAGCGTGCCGGCGAAGGCCGGCATCTGGGTCTGCGGCAGGCCGCTCGCCACCACTTCCCTGGCGCGGGCCGGGCGCAGCCGGCCGAGATTGTCGGGGAGCAGGGCCGGGCCGGTGCCGCCCAGCCGCTCGGCCCCGTGGCAGACGGCGCAATGCTCGAGATAGAGGGCGTCGGCGTCGATCCCGGCGGCCACGGCCGGTGACGCGAGCGCCAGGGCCACGGCCAGCGCCAGGCTAGGGCAGCGCATGCACGGGCTCGCGGCGGGTGGCCTTCTGGCCCAGCCCGATCTCGGCGTCGGTGAGGTAGCAGCCGGGGTCGGCGGCCCAGGGATCGCCGAGCGTGCGGGCGGCGCGGACGCGGGTGTTGCCGTTGCAGATGGCGAGGTGGCGGCAGGCGCCGCAGCGGCCGGTGACCGGGCGCGGGCGCTGCTTGAGGCCGGCGAAGACGGGATCGGACGTGTCGGTCCAGATCTCGCCGAACGGGCGGTCGCGGACGTTGCCGAGCTTCAGGTGCCACCAGTAGGTGTCGGGGTGGACGAAGCCGCGATTGTCGATGTTGGCGACGTTGACCCCGGACGCGTTGCCGCCCCAGCGCTCGAGCAGGGCCTGGATGTGCGCCGCCCGGTCCGGGAAGTGGCGGCGGACCCAGTGCAGGAGGTAGACGCCGTCGGCGTCGTTGTTGCCGGTGACGAACTCGGTCTCGAGCCCCTGATGGACGTGGCCGAGGCAGCGCTCGAAGATCTGCTCCATGGCGCTCCTGGTCATGGCGTCCACCGCGTCCTCGCCCCGCACCTTGAAGCCGCGGCCGCCGTAGTTGAGGTGCGAGAGGTAGAACTTGTCGATGCCGCGGGCGTCGACGAGGTCGAGGATGGTGGCGAGCTCGGCCGCGTTGTCGGCGGTGAGCGTGAAGCGGAGCCCGACCTTGATGCCGACCCGCTGGCAATGCTCCACACCGCGCATCGCCGCCTTGAAGGCGCCGGCCTCGCCCCGGAGGTGGTCGTGGGTGGCCTCGGTGCCGTCCAGGCTGATGCCGACGTAGTCGTAGTCGATCTCCCTGATCCGGCCGATGGTGCTCGCGTCGATCCGTGTGCCGTTGGTGGAGAGGGCGACGTAGAAGCCGAGCGCCTTGGCGGCCTCTGAGATCTGGAAGATGTCGGGGCGCAGCAGCGGCTCGCCGCCCGAGAGGATCAGGGCCGGGACCCTGAAGGCCCTGAGGTCGCGCATCACCGCCAGCACCTCGTCGGTCGACAGCTCGTCGGCATAGGCCACGTCGGCCGAGCCCGAGTAGCAGAAGCGGCAGTGGAGGTTGCAGCGGCGGGTCAGGTTCCAGATGACGACCGGGCCGGGCGGCTTGCGCGCCGGCCGGAGCGGCGTCGGCCTGACGAGCTCGCGCATGAAATGGCTGATCCGGAACATCCGTGTCTCCCTAGGTGCCGAGCCGGAGGCCGGTCTTCTTGAGGATGCGGCGGCTGTAGAGGATGGTGCTGCCGCGGCAGGCATGGCCGAGCCGGGCCCGGATCTGCCGCACCTTGGCCTCGACGGCATCCCGCGACTTCGCGTGCACCATGGCGAAGAGGTTGTACGGCCAGAGCGGCGGATGGCGCGGCCGGCGGTAGCAGTGGCTGACGAAGTCGAAGGCGCCGACGACGGGGCCGAGCTCGGCGATCCGGTCGTCGTCGACGTCGAAGACGGCCATGCCGTTGGCCTTGTAGCCGAGGGCGTAGTGGTTCGGGATCGCCCCCACCCGGCGGATCGCGCCCCGCTCGAGCATAGCCGCCATGGTGTGCAGCACGCCCTCCTCGCTGACCCCGAGCTCGGCCGCCACCTCCGCGTAGGGCTCCGGCACCAGCGGCAGGCCGCGGCCGGTGGCCGCCACCAGGCGGCGCTCCAGGCTGGTCGTGGCGGGCGCCGATCCGGTCATCGTCATGGCTCGAGCTTGAGCTCGATGAAGTACTCGTCCAGCTTGGGCATCGGCAGGACCTCGATCCCGGTCTCCGCGGCGATGGCGTCGATCACCTCGGTCGCCCGCTCGGGCGTCTCGGCGGCCACGACGAACCACATGTTCAAGAGGTGCTCGCGCTCGTAGTTGTGCGCCACCTCGACATGCGCATTGACCATGGCCGCCACCTGCTCGAAGACGTCCTCGGGCACCGCCATGGCGGCGAGCACGTAGATGCCGCCCATGGCCTCGACGTTGAAGAGCGGGCCGAAGCGGCTGAGCACGCCGGTCCGGACGAGTTCCCGCAGCCGCTCGATGAGCTGGGCCTCGTCGAGGTCCAGGGTCGCGGCCGCGTCGGCGAAGGGGCGACGGGTCAGCGGGAAGCCGCCCTGCAGGCCGGCGATGATCCGCTTGTCCGTGGCGTCCATCAGGCGGCCGCCTCCTCGGCGTGGTAGCGCGCGCCGCGCTGCTTGAAGCGTCGCGTGCTGAACAGCACGGCGTGCGGGACATGGCCGAGCTCGAGCTCGCTCTTCAGCGCCGCGATGCGGTCGAGGACGGCCGCGCGCTCGCGGCCGTGGACCATGGCGAAGAGGTTGTACGGCCAGGCCGGCGGACGGCGCGGGCGGCGGTAGCAGAGCGTCACCTCGGGGCGCCGGGTCATGGCTCGGCCGACCGCGTCCACGGCGTCGTCGGGGACGTCCCAGACGGTCATGGCGTTCGCCCGGTAGCCGATCTCGTGGTGGCGGACGACGAGGCCGAGGCGCTTGATCACGCCGTCTTCGCGGAGGCGGGCGAGCCGCTCGATCACCTCGGCCTCGGCCAGGCCGCAGGCCGCGCCGAGCGCCGCGTAGGGTCGGGAGACCAGCGGCAGGCCGGCCTCGAGGGCGGCCAGCAGGCGGCGATCGGTGGGGCTCACTGCCATGACGGCCGAAACCCGAGATCGATGCCGTAGGCGCGCTCGAGCGGCAGGTCGAGGACCTCGAGGCCGGTCGCCTGCTCGATCGTCTGCAGAACCGCCTGCACCTGGTCGTGGCTCGGTGCCGTGACGACGAACCAGAGATTGAGCCGGTGCTCGCGGGCGTAGTTGTGGTTGACCTCGGGCCGGGCGCTCACCAGGGCCGCGACCTCGTCGAGGCGCCCGGCCGGCACCGCCATGGCGGCGAGCGTGCTCCACCCGGTGCGGTGCGGGGCGACGACCGCACCCACCCGGCTGACGACACCCCGCTCCTGCAGCCGGGCCAGCCGGGCGAGGATGTCGGCCTCGGTGGTGCCCAGGGCCTCGGCCATCGCGGCATAGGGTTCCGGGCAGAGCGGCAGGTCGCGCTGCCAAGCCTCGATCAGCCGGCGATCGAGCGCGTCGAGCGGGACCTCGGCGACCTGGACCACGGCTCAGTACCCCATCCGATGCGCCCGGGCGGTGAAGAAGATGCCGCTGGGCTTGCTGGCCTCGAGCGTGGCCACCTTTTCGAAGGTGGCGGTATCGATGACGTCGATGCGGTCGGCGTCGCGGACCGAGACCCAGACCTCCTCGCCCTTGGGCGTGAACTCCATGTGCAGGATGCCGGGGCCGAGACTGGTCGTGTGCACCACCTCGAGGCTGGGGACGTCGACGACCTGCAGGACGTCGTTGTCGGGATGGGCGAAGTTGACCCACACCTGCCGTCCGTCCGGTCGGGCGATGGCGAAGACGGGCTGGCTGTGGACCGGCACCCGGCCGACCTCCGCGAAGGTGGCGCGGTCGACCACCAGCAGCTCGTGGCGGCCGATCGCCGGCAGGAAGAGCCGGTCGCCGGCGACCGACCAGCCCTTGAGATGCGGCATCTTGTAGACCGGCAGAGGCTCCTCGCCGCGGCCGTAGCCGTCGAGGATGCGGACCGGCTCGGCCGTCTCGTCCCAGAGGTCGAGGGCGACCATGCCGTCCTCGCCGAAGAGCCCGGCGATGTAGTGGCGGCCGTCGGGGGTGACGAGGGAGTCATAGGGCAGGGCCCCCACGTCGGCAAAGCGGCGGACCTCGGGCTCGGCGTCGCCGTCCAGCCTGGCGGTCCAGATCGCGTCGGCGTCGTAGAGGGCGAAGACGAAGCGGTTGCCCGGCAGGTCCTCGAGCCCGACCACCTTCGAGCGCTTGTCGTCGGGCCCGTAGGTGGCCGGGATCTCGGCCACGGGCGAAAGGTCGTCGGTGCTGAAGAAGCGCACGCCGCCGGGCTCGTAGTTGGCGACCGCGACGATCCGGCCGTCCTGGGAGATCGCGCCGCCGATGCTGTTGCCGGCCTGGATGACCCGGTGGGTGATCGTGCCGGTGAGCAGGTCGACCTTGCTGAGCCCGCCGTCGCGGCCGAAGACGAACGCATAGCGGGCGTCGCGGGAGAAGACGACCGAGGCGTGGCTGAGATCGCCCAGGCCCTCGACCCGGTCGAGCACCCGGCGCCCGGTGGTCTCGACGATGAGCAGCGCCCCGTCGGCGCGCTCGACGACGACGCCGAGGTCGCCCGTGCCGCGCAGCTCGCCGCCGGCGGCGGCACCGGTGAGGGCGGCCGCGATCGCGAGGGCCAGGAGCGGCTGGCGGTCAAGGCGCATCGAGGCTGCCCTCCTGCAGCTGCTCGACGATCCACAAGACCTCCGCCTCGGGCAGGAGGCCGCGCCAGGGCGGCATCGGCTTGCCGGGCACGCCGTCGAGGATGATGAGCGCCAGCCCCTCGGCCGGCAGGCCTTCGAGATCGGCCGGCAGCAGCGGCGGGCCGAGCCCGCCCTTCAAGGTCAGGCCGTGGCAGGAGCCGCAGTCGTGACGGACGAGATGCGCCAGCTCGCGCTGCCGCTCGGCTGTCGGCTCGCCTTCGGGTGCGGCCGCGGCCGGGCCAGCCGCGAGGAGGGCGGTGCCGAGCGCCAGCATGGCGAGCTCAGGCCAGGCCCTGGCGGACATCGGCCAGCTCCTGGCTTGGTGCTGCGGCACGGAGGATGTCGCCGAGCGCCACCACCGCGCCGATGGCGACGAGGACGGGTGCCTCGAGGCCGGCCCTGGCCACCGCCTCGGGCAGCTCCGCGAGGCTGGCGCGGCAGATCCGCTCCTCGGGCTGGGTGCCGGAAGCCACCGCGATGGCCGGGGTGGAGGGAGCGAGGCCGGCGGCGACGAGCCGGTCCCGGACCCGCCCGAGGCCGGCCAGCCCCATGTAGAGGACGAGGGTGGTGGCCGGATCGGCCAGGGCCTGCCAGTCGAGCTCGATCTCGCCGGTCTCGGCACTGTGGCCGGTGAGCAGCCGCACGCCCGTGGCCATCCCGCGATGGGTGAGCGGGATGCCGGCAGCGGCGAGGCAACCCGAGGCGGCGGTGATGCCGGGGACGACCTCGAAGGGGATGCCGTTGGCGACCAGATGCAGGGCCTCCTCGCTGCCCCGGCCGAAGACGAACGGATCGCCGCCCTTGAGCCGGACGACCCGCCGGCCGGCGCGGGCGAGGCGGACGAGGAGCGCGTTGATGGCCTCCTGGCTCAGGAGATGCCTGCCCGGCGCCTTGCCGGCGCAGATGCGCTGCACGCCGGCAGGGACGAGGGCCAGGATCGCGGGCGAGACGAGCCGGTCGTAGACGACGACGTCGGCCTGCCCGAGTGCTCGCAGTGCCTTGACGGTCAGGAGGTCGGGGTCACCCGGGCCTGCACCGACCAGAGCAACGGACGCGATCTCGGGCATGCCAGGGCCCTCCCCAGGGGGCGACGAGGATGCCGGTGGTGCCGCCGCGACGGGTTGCACCACCGGCGCACGGGCTCAGTAGACGTCGTTGATGGTGTTGTAGACGTTGAACTTGCCCGTGGGCGTGATCAGCCTGGGATCGCGGATCACGTGCTTGAGCGTCCGCGTGGCGTCGTCGACGACGACGATGGCCGATTCCTGGTCCTGGGCGTTCCAGACCGAGAACCAGACCTCGGTGCCGTCCTTGTTGTACTCGGGCTGGACGATGCGGCGCACGCCCTCGGTGATCCCCGACCACTCGCCGATCGGGATCTCCTCGTAGCCGGCATCCAGATTGTCGAGGTCGAAGACCGCGACCGAGGAGGCGATGCTCGGCTCCGGGTTCAGCGGCGTGTCGACCCAGAGGTTCCGGGAGTTGGGGTGGGTCTTCAAGAAGAGCGAGCCGCCGCCCAGACCCTCGAGCATCTGCACGACCTTCCAGGCCTGGTCCGGATGCCCCTCGGGGTCGGTGCCGATGAGCGAGATGGTCCAGTCGCCCAGATGCGTCGTCGCCCAGACCGGCCCGAACTCGGGATGGACGAAGTTGGCGCCACGGCCCGGATGCGGCGTCTGCCCGCCGGTGTCGATGATCGCCTCGAGCGCGCCATCGACCGTGTCGACCACCGCGATCTGGTGCACGGCATTGGCCGCGACCAGGAAGTAGCGGCCGGTCGAATCGAAGCCGCCATCGTGCAGGAACCGCGCCGCGTCGATGTCGCGGACCTTGAGGTTGGAAAGATCCTCGTAGTTGACGAGCAGGATCTTGCCCGTCTCCTTGACGTTGACCACGAACTCGGGGCTGTGGTGCGAGGCGACGATCGAGGCCACGCGCGGCTCCGGGTGGAACTCCTGGGTGTCGACGGTGTAGCCGCGGGTCGAGACCACCTTAAGGGGCTCGAGCGTCTCGCCGTCGGTGATCACGTAGTGCGGCGGCCAGTAGGCGCCGGCGATGACGTACTTGTCCTCCCAGCCCGCGGCCTTCGCACTTTCGACCGAGCGCGCCTCGATGCCGACCTTGAGCTCGGCCACCACCGCGGGCGGGTCCATCCAGAGGTCGATCATGCTGACCAGGGCGTCGCGGCCGATCACGTAGAGATAGCGGCCGGACGCCGAGATCCGCGAGATGTGCACGGCATAGCCGGTCGGCAGGATCGCCTTGATCTCGTAGGTGGCGCCGTCGATCAGCGCCACCTCGCCGGAATCCCGCAAGGTCACCGAGAACAGGTTCTCGACGTCGAGATCGTTCATCTTCTCGGTCGGCCGCTCGGCCACGGGCACCAGCACGCGCCAGTGCTCGCGCATCGTCTCCATGCCCCATTCGGGCGGCTGCGGCGGCTCGTGGAAGAGGTAGCGGGTCATGATGTCGACCTGCTCGGGCGTCAGGTCACCGGACGAGCCCCAGTTCGGCATGCCGGCGGGCGAGCCCCACTCGATGAAGGCATTGACGTAGTCGATGCCATTCTCGCGCATCAGGTCCGGGGTCAGGGCCTTGCCCGTCGCCCCCTTGCGCAGCACGCCGTGGCAGCCCGCGCAGCGCTGGAAGTAGATCGTCTGGGCGGTCTGGAACTCGTCGACGGTGAGGGGCTTGACGCCCAGCGCCTCGAGGTCCGGGGCGAGCGCCGGCTGGGCCAGCCGCAGCTCCGGCATGACGTCGAACTCGGGCTCGTAGGTGGTGCCCGGCATCGGTCGATGGCCTTCGAGCGCCTCGGGCGCGGGCTCCTGTGCCATAGCCGGCTGCATCGCCATGGCCCCCCAGGCGACCAGTGCCGTCGCACTCATCAAGCCGATCGTTCGCCGCATCTCCCCTCTCCCCGTCGTGAGGTGACCGCTCGTTATCGTCTCTCTTCTAGTCGACGCCCGCACGTCGTTCCTTGACCGCCGTCAAGGATGGCTGACACGGCCCGGCGCTAGCTTCGGCGGCGAGCCGCGAAGGGGACGATGCAGCCATGCCGCCGGCGCCGTCGAGATGATCAGCGAGCCGCGGCAGCGCGGGCGCGGACCGGCGCGGCGCGTGGCGAGCGTGCTGCTGCTCGCGGCCCTGGCATGGCTGCTCGCCGCCGCCGGCGCGGTCGCCACCGAGACGCCGCCGCTCGGCCGTGTGACGGCCGTCTTTCCGGACGCCACCGGCGTGGGGGCGGTCGAGGGCGACCCGCCGGCGGCACCCGTCCTCGTCGACGGCCGGCTGGCCGGCTGGGTCTTCTCGACCCGGGACACCGTGGCCTCGGTCGGCTACAGCGGTCGCAGCTTCGACGTGCTGGTCGGGCTCGACCTCGAGGGTCGGATCACCGGTGCGCGCCTGCTCGAGCACAACGAGCCGGTGCTGGTGATCGGCGTGCCGCCCGCGGCCCTCGACGGCTTCATCGACCGCTTCGCCGGGGTCTCGGCCGAGGCGGATGCCCGCATCGCCCGGCAGCCGGCGGCGGCCGGCGGCATCGACGGGCTGACCGGTGCCACGGTCTCGGCGACGCTCATGGCCGACGCCATCCTCCGCGCCGCTCGGGCCGTCGCCGTCGACCGCGGCATCATCGCCCCCGCGGCGAGCGACGACCGCCTCGATCTCGAGCGGTTCGAGCCGCTGGATTGGCCGAATCTGGAGCGGCTGGGCCTGCTGAGCCGCCTGCAGCTGACCAATGCCGACATCGCGGTTGCCCTGGCCGACCTCGGCCGCGAGCCGGCTCCCGGCCCCCAGGCCCTGGAGCCCGAGGCCACCTTCGTCGATCTCTGGGTGGCGTTGGCCACGCCGGCGGTCGTGGGCGGCAATCTGCTCGGGCAGAGCCGCCACCGGGCGATGACCCTGGAGCTGGAGCCCGGTGATCATGCCCTCGTCATCCTCGCCCGCGGCCGCTACTCGGTGAAGGGCACGGCGCATGTGCGGACCGGCGTCTTCGACCGGCTGCAGGTGCTCCAGGGTGGCCAGACCATCCACCTGACCGCCGACCGTCACACGCGACTGGACGGCCTCGCGATCGACGGGGCGCCCGAGTTCCGCGAGCTCGGCTGGTTCGCCGTCCCGGCCGCCACGGGCTTCGATCCGCTGCGGCCGTGGCAGCTTCGCCTGCTGGTCGAGCAGCCGACCAGCGGCGGCGACGTCTATCTCGACTTCACCCTGCCGGTCACGGCGCCTGCGGCCCTGCTTGCCGAGGCAACGCCCCAAGCCGCCCCGGTGACACTCCTCGACCGGCTGCGCAGTGCGGCCGCCCGACCCGACGGGCCGCTGGTGGTCAGTGCCGGGCTCTGGCTCGACATCTGGACGGAGCGGTGGCTCGACATCGTGATCCTCGGCGTGCTGCTCGGCATCCTGACGCAGGCGCTGGTTTTCCAGGATGCGCTGGCCCAGCGGCCGCGGCTCCACCGGCTGTTCCGCACCGGCTTCCTGCTGGTCACCCTGGTCTGGCTCGGCTGGGCGATGGGGGCGCAGCTCTCGATCATCAACGTGCTCACCTTCATCCACTCGCTGCTGACCGGCTTCAGCTGGCAGATCTTCCTCATGGAGCCCCTGATCTTCGTGCTGTGGGGCTACGTCGCGCTGGCCCTCCTGTTTCTCGGCCGGGGGGTGTTCTGCGGCTGGCTCTGCCCGTTCGGCGCGTTGCAGGAGCTGACCAACAAGCTGGCCAGGCTCTGCCGCGTGCCGCAGCTCGAGCTGCCCTTCGGCCTCAACGAGCGGCTCTGGCCGATCAAGTACATCGTCTTCATCGGCCTGCTCGCGGTCTCCCTGCACGCGCTGAGCGCCGCCACGATCGCGGCCGAGGTCGAGCCCTTCAAGACCGCGATCGTCATGCAGTTCGCCCGGGCCTGGCCGTTCGTGCTCTACGTCGTGGCGCTGCTTTTGGCCGGCCTGTTCATCGAGCGCTTCTACTGCCGCTACCTCTGCCCGCTCGGGGCGGCGCTCGCCATCCCGGCCCGGCTCGCCACCTTCCGCTGGCTCAAGCGCCGGCCACAGTGCGGCCGCGAGTGCCGCATCTGCGCCGTCCGCTGCCCGGTGCAGGCGATCCACCCGACGGGCGAGATCAACCCGAACGAGTGCATCTACTGCCTCGACTGCCAGGTTCTCTACCACGACGATCACACCTGTCCGCCGCTGATCAAGCGGCGCAAGCGGCGCGAGGGCTTCGCTGCCGCCGAGGCGCGCGGCCGCGCCGCGGCGGAGGGGCCGGGCTGAGCGGCCGGGTCAGCGCCGGCCGGTGGCGAGCCAGCGGGCGCAGTCGGCACCGAGCTGCGCCTCGGCCGTGGCCTCGTAGCGGCGGCTCAGCTCGTCGGGCAGCTCGCCCTGCCAGCGGCCGTTGGTGCCGCGGTTGATGAAGGTGGCGGCCCCGCCGTCCCAGATGGCGCCGCCCAGGGGGGCGGCCTGGTCGGCATGCGCCTTCATCCAGCCGAAGCTGGCATGCTCGGTGACGGTGGCGAGCTTCGGCTCGTCGAGCGGAATGTCGAGGAAGGCGGCGATGCGGCGGATCTGGCCGGGCAGGTCGGCCTTGAGCTCGGCGTAGTGGAGTAGGAGCAGGTTCGGCAGGTGGCGGACCTGCCACCAGGAGCGGATGTTCTCCCAGAAAGGCCAGAACGGGTGGCCGTCGCGGTCCAGCCAGTCGCGGAAGTAGTCGACCTTCGAGGCGGGCGGCGGCTCGATCGGCGGGCCCACCCGGCCGGGCGTGTCGTTCAGGAGCTCGTACCAGAGCGCGTTGGCGTTGGCGTGGTGGTGGTGCATGCTCCAGACGACGTCGCGGCCGTCGCGGCCGATATAGAGGTACTTGGCCTCGGGCGAGTAGACGAGTGCGTCGACCGGCAGATGCGTCTTGAGGAAGCGCCGGTGGGTCTGCGCCTCGAGGGCGGCGAGCTTCACGTCCTTCGGCGGCACGCGCAGGTCGACCCAGGGCGAGATCTCGGCGACCGGCACCGCCTCCGCCCCGCCGAAGACGAGTTGCCCGACGATCTGCTGGACCCAGGTCGTCCCCGACTTGGCATAGGTGCCGATGACGATGTCGTCGGGGCGGAAGGCGAAGCCGTCCCAGACGGTGGAATCGAAGTGGTGGTTGTGCAGGTCGCGGGTCTTGACGGGCCACGGCGATACGGCGGACATCCCCAGCCTCCAGGTTCTGATCGCACCCCTGCTTGTTTTGGGCCCCAGGGGCGAGGGCGGGAGGGACAATGCGCCGGCTTTCGGCTATGCTCTGTGACGATTGCTACGGAACGATGCCTGCGCATGATCACGCTGGACGAGCTTAGAAGACGGCGCGATCGGCTCGAGGCGCTGGCCGCCCGGCACGGAGCGACTCGGTTGCGCGTCTTCGGCTCGGTGGCCCGCGGCGAGGCGTCGTCGGCGAGCGACGTCGACTTCGTGGTCGCGATGGCGCCGGGGCGGAGCCACTTCGATCTCGGTGCGCTGCAGTTGGACCTCAGCGACGAACTGGGCTGCAAGGTCGATGTGGTCAGTGAGCGAGGCCTGGGCCCGCGCCATCGCGAGCGCATCCAGGCGGAGGCGGTGGCGCTGAAATGACAAAGCCCCGCCGGAGCGGGGCCTTGATCGACGCAGCATCCCGGCTTGTCATCACCAACGATGCTGCCGCCCCGGGTGGGGTCTTAAAGCCCGATGCCGAAGCAGAGCGGGTACATCTCCACAATAGGCCGAGCACCAGCAAAATGCCACCATCGCATGACGGAAGTGCTCCATCACGAAAATAACGGTGGGGCGTGGGGAGGCATTGCCTCCCCACATTTCTTTCCGCCTACTGCTTCACGCTCCCGGCCGCCAATCCCGACGCCAGCTTGGTCTGCAGCGGCAGGAAGAGCAGCAGGGTCGGCGCCGTCGTGAGTGCTGCGGCGGCCATGATGTTGCCCCATTCGGCGGTGTCCTCGCCGAAGAAGGCGTAGAGGCCGAGCGGCATGGTCTTGAGCTCGCTCTTGGTGAGGAAGGCGAGCGCGAAGAGGTATTCGGTCCAGCAGAGCATGAAGGAGTAGGTGGCGGTCGCGACGATGCCCGGCAGCATGATCGGGAAGACGATCAGCCAGATCACCTGGAAGCGCGAGCAGCCGTCGATGATGGCGGCCTCGTCGAGCGAGCGCGGCACGCCCTCGAGATAGCCGACGAGGAGGTAGACCGAGAAGGGGATGGTGATCGCCGTGTAGACGAACAGCATGGAGCCGTGGTTGTTCAACAGGCCCAATTGCGCGAAGAGGATGAAGAGCGGCGTGACCAGGATGATCCAGGGAAAGCATTGGCCGAGCAGGACCGAGCCGAAGATGTAGCGCTTGCCCCTGAACCGCATGCGGGAGAAGGTGTAGGCGGCGATCGTGCTGACCACGGTCGAGATCAGGACGGCGGTGATGCAGAGAAAGAGGCTGTTGAGGATGTTGCGCGTGAAGCCGGTCCTGAAGAGCGAGACGTAGTTTTCAAGCGTCAGGTCGAATCCGGTGGGCGAAAACATCGTGGCCGGCGTCTTGAAGCTGGCCAGCACCACCCAGGCCGTGGGGTAGAGCAGGAAGATCATGACGACGATGGTGAGCACGACCATGGCGATCTCGCCCGGCAGCGAGAAGCCGGTGCGCATCGAGACGCGGAAGGCCGGCGGCAGGGCAGCCACGGCCGCGCGCGAGCCCGCCATCAGAACACCTCCTTGAATTCGCGCTCGGCGATGATGCGGAGATAGAGCATGCCGAAGGCGACCATGATCGCCGCCATGACGATGCCCACGGCCGAGCTGTAGCCCAGCCGGCCGTCGATGAAGGCCTTGATGTAGACCTCGGTCGCCATGACGTTGGTGAAGAGCCCGGGGCCGGCCGCCGTGGTCAGCCAGACATAGACGAAATTGTTGAAGGTCCAGAAGGTCGACAGCAGCGTCATCACGATGATCGCCGGCATCAGGTGCGGGATGATGACGTAGCGCAGCCGCTGGATGCGGGTGGCGCCGTCGACTTCGGCGGCCTCGAGGAGCTCGGCGGGCAGCGACTGCAGGGCTGCGAGGAAGGTCAGCGTGACCAGCGGCAGCGTGTTCCAGGTGATGATGGTGATGAGCGCCGGCCAGACCCAGGCGGCGTCCGACAGGAACGCGATGGGCTGGCTGATCAGGCCCAGGGTCATGAGGAACTTGTTGACGTCGCCGAGCTGCGGGTTGAGCAGCCAGCGCCAGGCGACGATGGCGACGATCGGCGGGGTCGCCCAGGGGACCAGGAGGACGAGCCGGCTCACGGTCTTCAGCCGGTACTTCACCAGCACCTTGGAATCGAGCAGGAGCGCCAGGGCGAGGCCGAGGACGATCCGCACGGTGACGCCGATGATGGTCAGCCAGAAGACGGTGTTCCAGAGCACCCGGCGGAAGTCGCTGCTGGTGACCAGCTCGATGTAGTTGGCGACGCCGATCCACTCGCCGCCGCGCCTGAGGCCGAAGAGCGAGAGATCGGTGAAGCTGTTCTGCAGGTTGAACAGCGTCGGATAGAGATAGAACATCACGAGGAAGAAGAAGGCGGGGAGCAGCATGAAGACGACGAACGGCCGCTCCCCCCTGATCCTGCCCCGCCTGATCCGCCCCTGGTGCCGGGCCGCGCCCGCCGCCACCGGCTCAGTCCGCGGTCAGAGCTGGCTCTGGACGAAGGCGAGCAGCTCCTCGGCGGCCTCGAGCGAGGTCTTCTCGCCGATATAGGCGGCGCCGAAGCTGCGCGAGGTCTGGTTCCACATGGCGGCGATGGCCGCCGGCCCGCGCGCGTAGGGGCCCCAGCTCCGGGCACCCTTGGTGAACTGGTCCTGGAAGCCCTGCATCTCGGCCGGGAACGGCTTGTCCGCGAGCAGCGCCGCCTGGGCCGGGTAGTATTCGGTGTTGTAGTTCTCGAAGAACTCGCGCGAGTTGAGCCACTGCAGCAGCTTGAAGCTCTCCTCGGGGTAGGCGGTATTGCTGTTGATGCAGAGCGACTGGCCACCCAGGTGGGTCGTGGGCTCGCCGCTGCCGTGCGGCGTCATCGCGGTCGTGAACGGGAACTCGGCGCCCGGATTGCGCTCGCGCCAGTCGCGGAACATCTGGTCGGCGGTGAAGACCGGGACGATGGTGGCGAGCTGCTCGCCGCGGATCATCGGCTCGAGCACGGCGGGATCGGCCCAGTTGTCCAGGCCCAGGCTGCCCGGCGTGGTCAGCTCCTCCGTCAGATAGGTGCCGAAATAGTCGATGACCGCGGCCACCTGCTCGGGCTCGATGCCCAGCTTGTAGCCGCCGGCCCCGTCGTCGACGACCAGCGAGCCGCCGTCCGACCACCAGTAGAAGTTGGCGAGGAACCAGATGGTGTTGGCGGCGGAGGCACCGGCGGCGAAGCCGAGGCCGATCTTGCCGACCTCCTTGGCCTTGCGGCTGGCGTCGAGCAGCTCGTCCCAGGTCGCGGGCACGGCGTCGATGCCGGCCTCCGCCATCACCTCGGTGTTGTAGACCATGGCCCAGGTGTCCGTCGCGAACGGCACGCCGTAGATGGTCTCGTTGTCCTCGCCCATGACGAGATCGGTGGCGATGAAGTCCTCGAACCCGACCTCGCCGATGCCGTTCGCCTCGATCAGGTCGTTCAAGGGCATGCAGGCCTCGGCGGTCCCCAGATCCTTGATCCAGACGAAGGCCAGGTGCGCGATGTCCGGGCCGGTGCCGGTCGCCGCCTCGCGGATGAACTGGTCGCGGGCGTCGCGAAAGGCGATCCGCTCCAGGGTCACGTTGATGCCCGGGTTGAGCTCCTCGAAGCGGTCGAGCCCGGCCTGGATCTCGTCCACGTTGCTGTAGGCGTAGCGGAAGGTGAGGTCGGCAGCCGCCGCCGCCGACACCCAGCAGCCGGTCATCACCATGGCACCGGCCAGCAGCCTGCGCGTCATGATCGTCATCGCTCGTCGCCTCCCTGGGGTTGCCCGCATCGGGTCTTTTAGCTGCGCAAAGGTTATCGTATGAATAACTCATGAGCAACGCTCGATGACGACAAAACACGGGGGAGCACGAGACCGATGCCGGAGCCGAGGAATCTCCTCTTCATCCTCTCCGACAATCACAACCGCGCGTTCTCCGGCTTCGGCGGGCATCCGCAGGCGGTCACCCCCCATCTCGACGCGCTCGCCGCCAGGGGCGTGGTGTTCGAGAACGCCTATGCGGCAAGTCCCCTCTGCTGCCCGTCGCGGGCGGCGCTCGCCACCGGCCGCTATCCGCACCAGACGGGCTACTGGGACAACGCCATCACCTATGACGGCCGGGTGCCGTCCTGGATGCACCGGCTACGCGACCGCGGGCACGCCGTCGTCTCGTTCGGCAAGCTGCATTTCCGCTCTTCGGACGACGACAACGGCTTCTCCGAGGAGCGCCTGGCGATGCACATCCTGGGCGGCAAGGGCGGGACCCACATGCTGCTCCGGGGTTTCGACGACGAGCACGTCAACAAGGGCCAGTGGGAGATGTACCGGGACCGCACCGGCATCGGCGAGGCCCCCTACCAGGCCTTCGACCGCAAGATCACCGACGATGCGATCGGCTGGCTCGAGGCGCGGGGCAGGGGGGTGGAGAGGCCGTTCGCGCTCTTCGTCTCCTATCCCAGCACGCACCCGCCCTTCGCCGTGCCGGCCGATCTCTGGGCGCTTATCGACGCCGCCAATGTCCGGCTGCCGAAGGGCTTTCGGCCGGAGGAGCGGAGCGAGCATCCCGCCGACCGGCATCTGCGACACATCATGGATACGGGCGACCTGGACGCCGAGCGGGTGCGCCGCATCCAGGTCGGCTACCTCGCGCTCGCCGCCCATCTCGACCGCGAGATCGGCCGGCTGCTCGCTGCCCTCGACGCGCTCGGCCTGACCGACGACACCCGCGTCGTCTACACCTCCGACCACGGCGACCTCGCCGGCCAGCACGGGCTGCTCGGCAAGTTCTGCCTCTACGAGGGCTCGATCGGCGTGCCGCTCGTCATGGCCGGCCCCGGCATCCCGGAAGGCCGGCGAGTCAGGCAGGTCGCCAGCCATGTCGACCTGTTCCCTACGATCCTCGACGCCATGGGCTGCCCGCTCGAGGCCGCGGACGCGGATCTCCCCGGGCGCTCTCTCTGGCCGGCGATCCGGGGCGAGGAGGCCGAGGCAGCGGGCTTCGCCGAATACCACGCCGTGGGCTCGAAGGCCGGCAGCTTCATGCTGCGCCAGGGCGACATGAAGCTCATCTACCATGTCGGCATGCCGGCCCAGTTCTTCGATCTCGCAGCCGATCCGGACGAGTGCCGCGACCTCGGCCCCGAGCACCCGGAGGCCACACGACTCGCGGCCATGCTGCGGACGATCTGCGACCCCGAGGCCGTCGACGCGCGGGCCAAGGCGGACCAGCGGGCCAAGGCCGACTTCTGGGGCGGCCGGGAGGCCGTGGCCAGGGACGGGCTCCTCGTGTTCACCCCGCCGCCCGGGGTGGCGGCGGAGGTGGTGCGGTGACGAGGCGCCCCAACATTCTCTGGTACTGCACCGACCAGCAGCGCCACGACACGATCCACAGGCTCGGCAACCCGCATATCAACACGCCCAGGCTCGATGCGTTCTGCGAAACGGGCGTCGCGTTCAGGAACGCCTACTGCCAGAGCCCGATCTGCACGCCGTCGCGGGCCTCGATGCTCACCGGCCGGTATCCTGCCAGCCACCACGTGCACCGCAACGGCAACGCCCATTTCCCGGCGCACGAGAAGCTGGTGACCAAGTTGCTCGCCGATGCCGGCTACGATTGCGGGCTGATCGGCAAGTACCACCTCTCGGCAGCGCAAGGGCACGAGAAGCGGCCGGCCGAGGACGGCTACCGGGTCTGGGAGTGGAGTCATCATCCCTTGCCCAATCTCGACCCCGAGCACCACGCCTATTTCCAGTGGCTCCGGGACGAGAAGGGCGTCGATCCCTACGCTCTCTATGCCGGCATCGAGGGGTTCTGCGGCCCGGGGGTGCCGGAGGAACTGCACCAGACGACCTGGGTCACCGAGCGCGCCATCGCCTTCATCAACGAAGAGCGCGACGGACCCTGGTGCCTCACGCTCAATCCGTTCGACCCGCACCCGCCGTTCGACCCGCCGCCCGAGTACCTGGCGCGCTACGATCCGGCGTCGCTGCCGGAGCCCCGTTTCCGGCCCGAGGACATCGAGCGGCAGAAGGCGTTCAGGGGAATCGCCCAGCAGACGCTCGAGGCGATCGACCCGCGGGGGCCGATGCCGTCAGCCACCATGACGCCCGAGGAGCGGCTGCTGACGGGCTACCGGCCGCCAAAGGCATTCAACGGGCAGGTGGTCAAGGCCGCCTACTATGCGATGATCGAGCTGATCGACACGCAGTTCGGCCGGCTGCTCGATGCGCTCGAGGCGAGCGGGCAGCTCGACGACACGATCATCCTCTTCCATTCCGACCACGGCGAGATGCTCGGCGACCACGGCCTGCTGTACAAGGGCTGCCGCTTCTTCGAGGGCCTCGTCCACGTGCCGATGATCTGGTCCTGGCGGGGCCGGACGCTCGAGGGACTGGAGAGCGAGGCCCTGGTCGAGCTGGTCGACATCGCCCCAACGCTGCTCGATGCCGCCGGGCTCGACGTGCCGGCCGCCATGCAGGGCAAGTCGCTCTGGCCGCTGCTCTCCGGCGAGACCGACCCGCACCGCCACAAGGACCACGTGGTGTGCGAATTCAACGACGCCCTGGGCTCGGCCGCCATTCCGACGCCCAGCCACGCCAGCATGTATTTCGACGGGCGCTTCAAGCACATCCTCTACCACGGCACCGGCTTGGGCGAGCTCTTCGACCTCGAGACGGACCCCGGCGAGTTCACCAACCTCTTCGAGGATCCCACCTGCCGTGAGCGCCGCTTCGACCTCGTCCACCGCCACATCGACGCCCTGATGGCGACGTCGTCCGCGGGAATCGAGCGGGTGGCGGTCTATTGACGGCGAAAGCCGCCCTTCGGCTTGCAGACGTGGTTGCCATCCTGGCATAAGGGGAATACGAGCGATAACCAGAAATCAGCTCAGGGAAGGCGCGGGAATGGGCAGACGGCCCAATATCCTGCTGGTCACGTCCGATCAGCAGCGCGGCGACTGTCTCGGCGTCGAGGGCCGGCGGATCAAGACGCCGCATCTCGACCTCCTGGCCGGCCAGGGCACGCGCTTTGCGACCTGCATCACGCCCAACAACGTCTGCCAGCCGACCCGGGCCTCGATCCTGACGGGCCTCCTGCCGCGGACGCATGGCGTCGCCGACAACGGCCTCGACCTGCCGCCGGCCACGGGCGAGCAGGGCTTCGCCGGAAGGCTCTCCGCCGCCGGCTACCGCAGCGCGCTGATCGGCAAGCCCCATTTCGCCACGTCGCACACTTTCGCCCCCACCGGCACGCCGGAATGCCGGGGCTCGATGCATCTCTGGGGCGAGGACTGGCACGGGCCCTACATGGGCTTCGACCATGTCGAGCTGGTCATCGAGGGCCACAACCAGTGGCCGCCGGAGCGGCCGCCCTCGGGACAGCACTACGAGCGCTGGTACTACCAGGACGGGCTGGGCGACCTGAAGAACGAGCTCTTCAGGACCAATGTCGGGCCGGACACGCACGGCGCACCGCAGACGTGGCACTCGGGGCTGCCCGTCGCCTGGCACAACTCGACCTGGGTGGGCGACCGGACGATCGCCTATCTCCAGGACCACCAGGCGCGGCACGGCGAGCAGCCCTTCGTGCTCTGGGCGTCGTTTCCCGACCCGCACCACCCGTTCGACTGCCCGGTGCCGTGGAGCCTGCTCCACGACCCGGCCGAGGTGGACATCCCGGCGCACCGCACCCTCGACCTGGAGCGCCGTCCCTGGTGGCACCGGGCCTCGCTGGACGGCAAGCCGCAGATCCGGGAGGACCTGGCGAAGATCCGGGAGGAGTTCTCCCGCGTGAAGCAGCTCACCGACGCCCAGCTCCGCGAGATCATCGCCAACACCTACGGCATGATCGCGCTCATCGACCACACTGTCGGGCGGATCATGGCCGAGCTGCAGTCGTTGGGCATCGCCGAGGACACGCTGGTGATCTACACCAGCGACCACGGCGACTGGCTGGGCGACCACGGGCTCCTCTTGAAGGGGCCGATGGCCTATGACGGCCTGCTCCGCGTGCCGTTCATCGCCCGCGGCCCGGGCGTGCCGGCGGGGCAGGTGCTCGACGATCCGGTCTCGACCCTCGATCTCGGCGCCACCTTCCTCGATGCGGCGGGGGTCGAGCGGCCCGGCCACTGGCACAGCCGCAGCCTCCTGCCGGTGATCCGGGGCGAGGAGCGGCGCGACTTCGCCTTGAACGAGTGGGACCTCAACGCCTCGCGCTGCGGCGTGGCGCTGGAGCTGCGGACGGTGCGCACCCGGACCCACCGGCTGACCCAGGAATGCGTGTCGGGGGCGGGCGAGCTCTACGACCTCGTGGCCGACCCCTTCGAGCTCGACAACCGCTGGGACGATCCGGCGCTGGCGGGCGTTCGGGCCGAGCTCGAGGCGATGATCGCCACCCGGCCGGATGATGCGCTGGATCCGCCGCTGGTGCCGGTTGGCATGGCCTGAGCGGCGGGCGCGCGCAACCAGGTGCGGTCGCAGGGACCGGCACCCACAAGAGGGGAGTGCAAAGGTGATGCGCTACGATCGACGGCAGGCCCTTGGGGTGGGGGCAGGGCTTCTCGGCACGGCCCTCGTGCCACGGCTCGCCCTGGCCCAGCGCTGGCCGACCCGGCCGATCACGGTCGCCATGGCGGCCCCGGCGGGCGGTGCCACCGACATCGGCACCCGCGCCTTCGCCGAGCCGATGCGCGAGCTGCTCGGCGCCCGGGCGCTGGCGTTCCAGGACATGTCCGGGGCCGGCGGCGTGCAGGCGCTCGACTACATCATGCGGCAGCCGACGGACGGTCATTTCTGGCTCGGCTCGAACGACGTCATCGAGGCCTATCCGAGCCTCGGTCGGATCGACTACGACTGGCGCGCCTTCGATTTCTGGATGTCCGGTGGCACCAGCTGCGCCATCGTCGTCCCGGCGAACAGCCGCTACGAGCGCTTCGACCAGTGGCTCGACGACGTGGCGTCCAACCCGGGCCAGATCGCCGTCTCCTCGACCCCGTCGGGCTCGCTCTGGTCGAGCGCCGCGGTCTACCTGCAAAAGCAGCTCGGCCTCGACTTCCGCCTCGCCAACTATGCGGGCGGCGGCCCGGCCGTTCGCGCCGTGCTCGCCGGCGAGACGCAGGCGGGCTCAGTCGGCGTGACGCCGATGGTCAACTTCATCCAGGCGGGCGAGCTTCGGGCGCTGGCCGCCTGGACGCCCGAGCCCTGGGAGACGGCGGGCACGGTGATCCCCTCGATCCTCGAGTTCGTCGACGACCCGATCCTGCGGCGCACGCTGCCCTGGACCAACATCCACGGCATCGCCACGAAGAAGGCGGTCGACGAGGCGATTCTCGAGCGGATCGATGAGGCCTTCAACGAGGCCATGGCGAGCCCGGCGATGGACGCCATCTACCAGCAGCATGCCTTCTTCCCGTTCCGCGCCCCGCGCCAGGTGGCGAACGACATGATGGGCGAGCGCACGGCCCTTCAGGCCTACATCATCGAGGTGATCCTCGAGGAGGCCGTCAAGACCCGCGACGAGCTCGGCATCGCCAAGCTCGAGGAGCTCTGAGCCACTGGACGCCCGGGCGGCGGCGTGCCGCCCGGGTGTCGCGCATCGAGGAGCGCCCATGACCGAGAACGCGCGCGAGAAGCCGTCGTTCTACTCGAGCCCGGAGAAGGCCGCCCCCGACTTCCTCGCCGGGGCGTTCCTCGCGCTCTTGAGCCTGTACGTGCTGGCTTCGAGCTACCGCATGCCGCATTTCTCCGGCAGCGGCTGGCTCGGCTCGCCCGGGCTCACCCCGGGGCTGATCGCGCTGATCCTGCTGGTGCTGTCGATCGCACTGATGGTACGCGCCCGCAGCTTCCGCCTGCCGCTCGGCCCCTGGTCGCCGCGGATCGAGAGCCTGAGGGCGGCCGCCTGCTTCGCCATGATCTTCGTCTACATCGCGGTCACCCCCTGGATCGGCTACGTGCCCGCCACCTTCGGGCTGCTGTTCGCCTTCCAGACCGCCTTCGCCAAGCGGCTCACCGTCCGCTACGTCCTGGTCTGGAGCATCGGGCTCAGCGCCCTGATCACAGCGCTGCTGTGGTACGTGTTCGGCGAGATCTTCTTCGTGCCGCTGCCGTGAGCCGGGGCTGAGGCCATGCTGGAAGAAGTCGTCAGGCTGCTGCTCGACCCCTGGGCGCTCTTCACCATCTTCTGGTCGATGACGCTCGGCATCATCATGGGGGCGATGCCGGGGCTCACGGGGCCGATGGCCATGGCGCTGCTGCTCGGCATCGCCTACACCATGCCGATCGAGTACTCGGTCCTCGCCATGATGCTGATCTACATGGGCGGCGTCTATGGCGGCAGCCTCTCGGCGATCCTGCTCAACATCCCGGGTGCCCCGGCCTCGGCCGCGACGGCCATCGACGGCTATCAGCTCGCCCGGCAGGGCAAGGCCGGCAGGGCGATCGCGCTGACCACCATCGCCTCCTGCATCGGCACGCTGATCGCCGTGGCGTTCATGGCCTACCTGACGCCGTGGCTGGTCCGCGTCTCCCTGCTGTTCACCTCGTGGGAGCTGCTGCTGCTGGTGCTGATCGGCGTGCTGATGGCGGGTGCGCTTTCCGGCGACGATCCGATCAAGGGCTGGATCGCCGGCATGGTCGGCCTGCTGATCGCCCAGATCGGCCTCGACAACCTGCACATGCACCCGCGGTTCTCGTTCGGCTCGCACTATCTCGAGGCCGGGGTCGGGCTGGTCGCCGCCATCGTCGGGCTGTTCGGCATCAGCCAGGTGGTGGTCGCGATGCGCGACCGCGACGTCGATCTGGTGCCCGTCACCCACAAGATCGGCCGCATCCTGCCGACGCTGGAGGACCTCAGGGGGCGCATGCGGGTGGTGCTGCAATCCGGCGTGATCGGCAGCTTCGTCGGCATCCTGCCCGGCCTCGGTGCCGACATGGGGGCCTGGATCTCCTACGTCTTCGCCAAGCGCACGAGCCGGCACCCCGAGGAGTACGGGCACGGCTCGACCGAGGGGGTGATCGCCGCCGAGACCGGCAACAACGCCGTGGTGCCCTCGTCGCTCATCCCGGTGATCGCGCTCGGCCTGCCCGGCAGTGCGGGGGCCGCGATCATCATGGCGGCGCTCTTCGTCCATGGGCTGATCCCGGGGCCGATGTTCCTGCATCACAATCTCGACCTTTTCGAGTACATGGTGATGGGGCTGATCGTCGGGACGTTCGCGATGCTGATCGTGGGCCTGTGCCTGGCGCACGTGATCACCCACATCCTGCTGATCCCGCGCGAGAACATCATGGCCGTGGTGATCGCCATGGGGGTGATGGGGGCCTATGCGTCGAAGCTGCAATACGGCGACGTCTGGATCATGCTGGCCTTCGGCGCCCTGGCCTACGGTATGCGCCGGCTGGGCTTTCCGCTCGCGCCCATGGTGCTGGGGATCGTGCTCGGCCGGCTGCTCGACGAGTTTCTGCGCAATGCGCTGATCATCAGCGGCGGCAGCCTGATGCCGCTCCTGACCAGGCCGATCGCGCTCGGGCTGCTGATCGTGCTCGTGCTCACGGTGGTGACCAACGTGCCGGTCGTCCGCACCGCCATGGGGCGTCTCCTCGCCGGGCGCAGGCGCATGGCGGCGGCGGGCGAGCGGCGGCGATGACGAGTCTCGCCCGCAAGCTCGGCCGGGCGCGCCGGACCCTGCCCCGCCGCGTCCCCCCGCGGCCGCCCGCCCCGGACACCTCGGGCATGGTCTGGCTCGACGGCGGCACCTTCCGCATGGGCTCGGACCGCCACTACCCCGAGGAGGCGCCGGCGCGCACGGTCCGGGTCGACGGCTTCTGGATCGATCGGACGCCGGTCACCAACGCCGCCTTCGCCCGCTTCGTCCGCGCCACGGGCTACCTCACCACGGCCGAGCGGCCGATCGATCCCGAACTCTATCCGGGCGTCGATCCGGCGCACCTTCTGCCCGGCGCCATCGTCTTCCGTCCGACCGCCGGCCCGGTCGATCTGCGGGACTTCCGCCAGTGGTGGCATATCGTGCCGGGCGCCTGCTGGCATCGTCCCGAGGGCCCGGGCTCGACCGTCCAGGGCAAGCTCGACCACCCGGTGGTGCACGTCGCCTTCGAGGACGCGATGGCCTATGCCGAGTGGTGCGGCAAGACGCTGCCGACCGAGGCAATGTGGGAGTACGCCGCCCGGGGCGGGCTCGAGGAGGCCGAGTACTGCTGGGGCGACGAGCTGCATCCCGGCGGGCGGATCATGGCGAACACGTGGCACGGCCGCTTTCCGTTCGAGAACACGGCGCCGGACGGCTGGACCCGGACCTCGCCGGTCGGGACCTACCCGGCCAACGGCCATGGCCTCCTCGACATGGCGGGCAATGTCTGGGAGTGGACCACGGACTGGCATGCCGACCGCCACGCGCCCGACGCCGCCCCCAATCCAGCAAAGCCCTGCTGCGTGCCGGAGAACCCGCGCGGTGGGACGCGGGAGGCGAGCATCGACCCGTTCGCGCCGGAGCTCGGCATTCCCAGAAAGACGGTGAAGGGCGGCAGCTTCATGTGCTCGCCGGACTACTGCCTGCGCTACCGCCCGGCCGCCCGGCAGGGCCAGGCGGTCGACACCGCCATCCAGCATCTGGGCTTTCGCTGCGTCGTGCCGGGGTCCAGGCCATGAGCGAGCTCGTCAAGAAGGTCGCCATCGTCACCGGTGCGACCCGCGGCATCGGCCGGGCCACCGCCTGGCGGCTGGCGCGCGCTGGCGCCTCGGTGGTGATCTGCGCCAGGGATCGGTCCGCGGTCGAGGAAACGCTGGCCGAAGCCGAGGGCGACGGCCTGGTCATGGCCGGCCTGGCGCTCGATCTGGCGGAGCCCGCCAGCTCGCGGCTCCTGGTGGAGCATGCCGTCCAGCGCTTCGGCGGGGTCGACATCCTGGTCGCGAATGCGGGGATCGGCACGTTCGGCAGTGCGGTGGACGTGGCCGAGGCCGACTGGCGCCGGGTCATGGCGATCAACCTCGATGCCGTTATGCTGGGGGCCAAGCACGCCATCCCGGAGATGAGGAAGCGCGGCGGCGGTTCCATCGTCACCGTGGCCTCCGTCCACTCCTTTGCCACGCTGGGCGAGCGGCTCGCCTACGTCACCAGCAAGACGGCGCTGATCGGCATGACCAAGGGCCTGGCCCTCAACCACGGCCGGGACGGCATCCGCGCCAACGCCGTCTGCCCGGGGCCGATCGACACGCCGCTGCTCCGCCAGTCCTGGGCCGCCATGTTCCCCGATCGCGACGCGGGCGAGGTGCTGGCCGAGCAGGCCGGCAGGCTGCCGGCGGGCCGGCTCGGGCGGCCGGAGGACGTGGCCGAGGCGATCGCGTTCCTGGCCTCGCCCCGCGCCGCCTGGATCACCGGGGCCGAGCTCAAGGTCGATGGCGGGCTCCTCGCCATGCTGGCCCTGACCCCGCCGCCAACCTCCAGAGAAGCTCCGGGGAACTGATGCAGTTCTCCGTCCGCCGGCATCCGTTCTTCGTCGTCGGGCTCTTCCTCCCCGCCCTCCTCATCGTCGCCGTCCTCGTCCTCTACCCCGTCCTCAACGGCGTGAAGCTGGCGTTTACCGACGTCACCCCGCTGCGCCCGGGGCGGATGAACTTCGTCGGCTTCGACAATTTCCTCTACCTCTTCGAGGACCCGCAGTTCTGGGAGGTGGTGAGGAACACGCTCTGGATCGTCGGCATCTCCACCGCACTTGCCACCGCCGTCGGCTATGCCCTGGCGGTGCTGCTCGACAGCGGCATCCGCTGGGCCGGGTTCTTCCGCGGCATGATCTTCCAGGTCTGGGTGGTGCCCTGGATCGTCATCGCCATTCTCTGGGGCTGGCTCTTCAGCCAGGACTACGGCCTCGTGAACTACCTCCTGCAGACCCTCGGCCTCGCCCAGGGCAGCATCAAGTGGCTGTTCGATCCGACGGCCGCGCAATGGGCGATCATCACCGGCTACACTTGGCGGGCCATCCCCTTCATCATGGTGATCTGCCTCGCCGGCCTGCAGGGCGTGCCGAAGGAGCTGACCGAGTCCGCCGCGATCGACGGGGCGGGCTTCCTCCAGCGCCAGCGCTACGTCGTCCTGCCGATCATGCAGAACATCATCCTGGTGGCGGCGCTCCTCCAGGCCGTGCGCTTCTTCCAGGAGATGACCCTGGTGTTCGTCCTCACCCAGGGCGGGCCGATCAATGCCACGATGGTGCTCTCGCTCTACACCTACAAGGCGGCGTTCGAGGCCTGGGACTTCGGCCTCGCATCCGCCATCGGCACGTTCTGGCTCGTGCTGCTGATGGGCTTCGCGCTTCTCTACGTCCGCTTCGCCATGCGCAAGGCGCTGCAATGACCAGCCAGACCGCGACCCTGCCGGTCGGCCGCCGCAAGGCCCACAAGGGCGACCGCTACTACGTCTGGAGCCGCCGGCTGGGTGCCCTCTGGCTGCACCTCCTGGTGATCGCGTCGCTGGTCATCCTGCTCCTGCCCATCGCCTGGATGATCTCGACCTCCCTGAAGCCACTCGCCGACGTGTTCCAGTACCCGCCCCGCTGGATCCCCGAGCGCGTCACGCTCGACGGCTACCAGGCCCAGCTCGACCCGCAGCTCGGTCGCTTCTTCCTCAACAGCGTGATCACCGGCCTGGGCGCCGCGCTGCTCTCGACCCTGGCCGGTGCCTTTGCCGGCTACGGCCTCGCCCGCTACCGCTTCACCGGCAACAGCTTCATCCTGATGCTGTTCATGGCCTCGCTCGCCTTCCCGATCCCGCTCCTGATGATCTCGATGTACATGCTCTTCGTCGAGCTCAGGCTCCTCAACACCTACTGGGCGCTGATCCTCGGCCACACGGCGATCACGCTGCCGGTCGCGGTCTGGCTCTTGAAGAACTTCTTCGACCAGCTGCCGATCGAGGTCGAGGAGGCGGCCTATGTGGATGGCGCCAGCCCCCTCTACACGCTCGTCCACATCGTCCTGCCGATGGCGCGGCCGGCCATGGCGGCGTCCGCCATCTTCGTCTTCGTGACCTCGTGGAACGAGCTCTTGTTCGGGCTCGCGTTCACCTCGTCCACAGCCATGCGCCCGCTGCCGGCCGGGATCAGCATGTCGTTCCTCACCGAGTTCGAGGGGGCCTGGCCCGAGATGATGGCGCTCGCGGTCATCGTCTCCCTGCCCATCTTCCTCCTCTTCGTCTTCTTCCAGCGCGTGTTCATGCAGGGTGTCACCGCTGGCGCCGTCAAGGGCTGAACACAACCATCAGGGAGTGACCAACGATGCGACCGACCCGCCGAAGCCTGCTCCTTTCGACGACCGCCGCCGCCATGCTGCTCGCCTCGGGTGCCGCGGCGCAGCAGACCGAGCTCACCTATGCCGGCTGGCTCAACCTCTATGGCGCCTATGTCGACACGGTGACCTTCATGGAGAAGGACTTCCAGGAGAAGAACCCGGACATCACGTTCGTCCGGAACGACGTGCCCTTCGACCAGGCGCTGCAGCAGGCGACCGTCTCGATCCTCGCCGGCAATCCCGCCGACGTCTTGCATCTGAACGCCGGCTGGATCGCCACGCTCACCGACATCGAGGGGCTCGAGCCCTTGAACGACCTCTTCACCGAGGCGGAATGGGCGCAGATCCCGGACGCGCTGACGGATTCCGTCACCTATGACGGCAACATCATGTCGATGCCCTGGGTCCCGGCACCCATCATCATGTTCTACAACCGCAACCTCATGGAGGAGGCCGGGCTCGATCCGGACAGCCCGCCGCAGACCTGGGACGAGCTGGCCGAGCAGGCCCGCGCGATCTGTGCCCTTCCCGACCGCGATGGCGCACCGGTCTATGGCGTGGCGCTGCGCACCCAGCGCAACCCCAACTCCGCCCAGTGGACGATCCCCATCGTCTACGGCCACGGCGGCGATCTGGTGAACGAGACGGGCGAGGTTGCCGTCAACACGCCCGAGATGCAGGCGGCCTGGAACTGGGTCGCCGAGATGATCCAGGAGGACTGCGCGCCCGCCGGCTTCTCCATCGACGAAACCCGGAACACCATGGCCGCCGGCCGGGCCGGGTTCGTCTTCGAGGGGCCGTGGGGGAGGGGGCTCTTCTCCAACCTCTCGGGCGGCACCATGACGACGGCCCCCGACGGCGACATCTGGGTCGCCCCCATGCCGGCTGGCCCGAACGGCGAGCGGCGGACCATCGGCAACCCGCACCAGATCGGCATCGCCAAGGCGTCGCCCAACAAGGAGGCGGCGGCCCAGTTCATCCGCTACGTGATCTTCGATCCGGACTTCACCGAGGCCTATTTCCAGGCCTCGCAGCAGCTCTCCACCTCGAGCATCGAGCTGCTCTCCACCGGCAGCATGGGGGCCGACGCCTACACGCAGATCTTCGTCGAGGCGCTGGCGCATACCACCGACGTGCCGATCAAGACGGCCAAGTTCACCGCCATCATGGACGAGCTGGCCCCGGCTCTCCAGGCGGTGATCCAGGGAGCCGACGTCGAGGCCGAGCTCGCCCAGGCCGAGCGCCGCATCGCCCGCGTGCTCTCGCGCTGAGTCCATCCGGCAGCGGGTGCGACGCCCTGCTCACCTCGGCATCGGAGCACCCGCTACCGCTCGCCGGCAGCGTTCCCATTTGAATCCGGGAGCAGGTCCCAGGCGGGCGCCCGCCCGGGACGGAGTGGCAGCGGAAGGCGACGATGCGGGGCGAGGCCGACACGGCGAGCAAGGTCGCCTTTCTCCGCCGGGCGTCCAGCCACCCGGAGAAGCCGTCGGCGATCGTTGTCGTCGAGACCCATTTCGCCTGGGTCTTCATCGGCGACCGGATCGTGCGCAAGCTGAAGAAGCCGATCCGCACGCCGTGGCTGGATTTCTCCACGCTGGAGGGCCGCCGGGCCGCGTGCGCGAGCGAGGTCGAGCTCAATCGCCCGCTCGCCCCGGACACCTATCTGGGTGTCGAGCGGCTCGTCCGGACAGCGACCGGCGGGCTCGCCCTGGCAGGCCCGGGCGAGGTGGTCGATGCGGTCGTCCGGATGCGCCGGCTGCCCGCCGCGCGCGCCCTGGATCGCATGGCGGAGCGGCTCTGGCCCGGCGATCTGGCGCCGGTCGTGGCGCGGCTGACGGCGTTCTACAGTCGCAGCGGCGCCGCGCGACGCGGGCCCGAGGCCCGGATGGTCCAGTTGCTCGCCAGCCTCGCCGATCTCGAGGTGCGGGTCTCCCGGGGGCCCTTGCGCCGGCAGCACGCGCTCGTGGCCGCGCTGCTGGCGTTCGCCGATTGCCGGGCGCCGACGCTCCGTGCCCGGGCGAGCGACGGCCTCGTGGTGGATGCACACGGTGACCTCCGCCCGGAGCATGTCTATCTGACGACTCCGCCCCGCATTCTCGATCGGCTCGAATTCGGTGCCGCGCATCGTGCGATCGACTGGCTCGAGGACGTGGCGTTGTTGGCCGTCGATCTCGAGGCCCATGGCCACGGCTGGATCGGCGACCGGGTCGAGCGGGCGGTTGCCGCCGGGCTCGGCGATGCGCCGCCGCCGGCGCTCTGGTGCTTCTACCGCGGCTGGCGGGCTCTCCTGCGCGCGCAGCTCGCCGTCGAGCACCTGGCGCGGGCGGACGGTCTGCCGCGCGCCGCGGAGCGGCAGGCGTGGCTGTCGAGGGCGCGGTCCTTCCTGGGCCTCGCCCGGCGCCACATCGGCCGGCTCAGGGGTTGAGCGGTGCTCCCCGGTCGATGCGCTCGATCGCCTCGGTCACGAGCCCGACGGCGCTCACCACCTCCAGCGCCGGGAAGGTGGCTTGATCCAGCCGCGGCGGGTCGATGCTGTCGGTGACCAGCAGCCGGGCGATCGGCGCGGCCGCCAGGGTCTCGCCGGCCGTGGCCGAGAAGACGCCGTGCGCCACGGCCACGATCGGCGGCTGCGCCCCGGCGGCGACCAGGGCCCTGGCCGCCCTGGCGAGCGTGCCGCCCGAGCTCGCCAGATCGTCGATGATCACCGGCCGGCGGCCGGCGACCTCGCCGTAGAGCTGCTCGCCGGTGACGACCCCGCTGCTCCGCCGCTTGTCGGCGACGGCACGGGTGAGCGGCCGGCCGAGCAGCCCTTCGAGCCGCTCCTGGAACAACTGGGCGCGCTTCAGCCCGCCGGGATCCGGCGCCACGACGACGACCTCATCGCCCGCGAGCTCGGGGGCGAGGCGCGCGGCGAAGAGGCCGTGGACGTCGAGCGGCAGGGTCGGGATGCGAAAGGCGTTCTCGAAGGCCGGCAGGTCGTGCACCTCCAGCGCCGCGACGGTCTGCACGCCGACGGCCTCCAGCAGTTGCGCGAGGTAGCGCAGGCTGAGCGGGTCGAAGGGCTTGGTCCGCCGATCCTTGCGCGCATAGGCCAGATAGGGGAAGACCGCGGAGAGCCGGGCGGCCCCGGCGTCCCGGAGTGCGCCGGCCAGGAAGAGCACCCGGCAGAGCCGGTCGTGGACGGTGGCGTCGCCGCCGCCGTCGAGGCTCTGGACGAGCACGGCGTGGCGGCCGCGCAGGTCCTCGAGCGGCCGGACCTTCACCTCGCCGTCCTCGAACACCCGCTCCTCGACCGCGACCGGCGTGGCGCCCAGTTCCGCGGCCACCCGCGCGGCGAAGGCCGCGCCCTGGGCCAGGGCCAGAAGGGCGGGTGGCCGGGTCGCCATCAGAGGCCGATCGGCATTCCCTCGCGGACGGCCAGATGGTTCACGACCTTGCGCACGCCCGGGATCTCGGCGGCGGCGAGCTCGAACGCGCGCCGCTCGGCCGCGGTCGAGGCGAGGCCCCAGAGCTGGACGACGCCGTCCTCGACGACGGCGGTGACGGAGCCCACGGCGGTCAGGCCGGCGGCCTTAGCCGTGGTCTCAAACGCCTCCTTGATCACCATGTCGTCCTGGCCGGGTGCCGCCCGTGGCTCCGGTGCCGTGGCTAGGCCGCGGATCAGGTCGGCCCGGGCGAGGATGCCGACGAGCCGGCCGTGCTCGACCACCGGCAGCCGCTTGACCCGGCGCTCGTGCATCAGCTTCGCCGCCACGTCGAGCGGCGTGTCGGGGGCCGCGGTCTCGACCTTGTCGACCATCACCTCGCGCGCCGTCCGGCCGTGCGCCTTGAGAAAGGCCTGGGCCCGGGCATCCACGTCGGCGAAGAGGTCGAGCCACCATGGCCGCCCCCGCTCGGTGCCGGTCTCGGCCCGATGCAGGAGGTCGGCCTCGCTCACGATGCCCAGGAGCCGGCCCTGGTCGTCGACCACCGGCAGCGCACTGATTCGCTTGCCCACGAGCGTTGCCGCGATCTCGCGCACCGGTGTCTCCGGCCCGACCGTCTCCACCGTCCTCGTCATCACGTCGCCGACGCGCATGGCACCACCTCCCTCGTGACATCGCCGCATTCTGCCCGCCGGCCGATGCCGGGGCAATCGCCAGAATCCGCGCGGTCAGCCCCCGCCCGCAGGCCCCGACGTGGCACGTTTCGGCCTCGCGGCCGGCGAGCAGATGCCGCCGTAGCCGGTCTGCCCGAAATCGTTCGGGCCCCGGCGGCACGCGCCCGTCGCCGTGGTGGCCGGCAGACCTTCGGCGAGCGCCCCCAGCTCCGCCGGGATGTCGGAGATCGCCCAGAGATACCACGTCCCGGCCGGCGGCGCCCTCCAGGCGAGCGGCGGCGACAGGCTCTCGCCGTCGCAGGCGTGCCGCCGCGGGATCGGGCTCCCGGCGGCAAAGGCAGCGCTGGCGACCGCCATGCCGGTCTCCGTCGAACGCCGACAGGGCACCCTGCCATGCCGCCCGCAGCGGAGCCTTGATCGAGATCAACGGACCGGGGACGGGCTTCCGCTATCCTCCGCCATCCCGAGACGCGCGCCCGACTCGTCCGATGCGGTATGCACCATGCGCGAGGGCGACACGATGACCGAGCCGATCGCCGTCGACCTGCATCCGCCCGGCCTGCACGGCCGCCTGCGGCTGCCGCCACGCTCGACGGTGTGGTGGTGCTCGCCGCCGACTGGTTCCGGCGGCATCTGTCCGGGACACCCATGGAGGGCACGGGCGATGTGGCGTCGTGATGTCGTCTTCGCCGACCGGCGGGAGGCCGGCCGGCGCCTCGCCGAGCGCCTCCTGCCCCTGGGGCTGCAGCAGCCGGTGGTCCTCGCCCTGCCGCGTGGCGGCGTGCCGGTGGGCTTCGAGATCGCGCTCGCCCTCGAAGCACCGCTCGATCTCGTGCTGGTGCGCAAGATCGGCGCGCCCGGGCAGCCGGAGCTGGCGGTCGGCGCGGTCGTCGACGGCAGCCGGCCGGAGACCGTGCTCAATCACGACATCGTCCGCCACATGCGCGTATCGGAGGACTGGATCGAGGCCGAGACCGCACGCCAGCTGGCCGAGATCGAGCGTCGCCGAAGGCTCTATTTCGAGGGCCGGGCGCGCGTCCCCGTCGCCGGCCGGACGGCCATCGTGGTCGACGACGGCATCGCCACCGGGGCGACCATGGCGGCGGCGCTGCACGCCACCCGCCGGGCCGGGCCCAGGGAGCTGGTGCTGGCGGTGCCCGTGGCCCCGCCCGATACCGTCGAGCGGCTGCGCCCCACGGTCGACCGCGTCGTCTGCCTCGCGACGCCGGCCTTGTTCATGGCGGTGGGCGCCTTCTACGACGACTTCACCCAGGTCGAGGACGACGAGGTCGGCGACTACCTGCGCCGGGCCGCGGCGCCGCCGCCCGGGTCGTGAGCGCCAGGCACTCGGCCTCCCTGCCGCGCACCACCCGCTGTCCGGCGAGTCGCCCCCGGCTCTCGGTCACAACGGTGCGCTGGCCCTCCTCGTGATCGTCGCGCTGGAAGTAGAGCACGACCCAGTCACGCGTGCGGCCCAGCTCGTGGGCCCTGGCCGTATTGGAGAAGAGGGCGGTCACGTGCCAGGGACCGCGCTCGGCATGCAGGATCGGCAGCCACGCGGCGCCTTCCGGGTTGAAGCGGCGCGGGGCGATCGTCGGCAGCTCGCCGGCCGCGGCCTTGCGCCGGTATTCGGCGTCGACGTCGAGCAGCAGATCGACCCCGGGCTCGACCGCGGCGGCGTGCGGCTGGCGCCGCGTGCGGGCCAGCATCGCCCCGAGCGTCGCGCGAAGGGCGGCCGCCCGGCGCGCACCGATGCCCTTGACCTGCTCGAGCCTGCCGTCGTGTGCGGCGAGCTCGAGGCCCTCGAGCGTGTCGACATGCAGGTCGTCGTGCAGCCGCCTGGCGAGCCCGGGCCCGACTCCGGGGATCGACCGGAAGAGCTCCTCCGGTGCCACCGCGCCGCGCAGCCGCTCGAGCTGGGCCCAGCGGCCGGTGCGGGCCATCTCGGTGATCGCCGCCGCGAGCGACGGGCCGATCCCCGGCAGCGCCTCGAGCCCGGCCCGGCCGTCGCGCTCGAGCAGCGTGGCCACCGCCTCGTCGAGCCCGGCGACGGTGGCGGCGGCCCTGCGATAGGCGCCGACCCGGAACGGATTGGCGCCCTGCTGCTGCAGCAGCTCGGCCGCCTCGCGCAGCCGGTCGGCGATGGCCTGGTTGGGCAAGACGGCGGCCGTCAGCGCCAGCGGCGGAACTGCATGGCCCGGCGGACCCGTGCCTCGGCCAGGGCGACGGCCGCCCGGCGCGGCAGCTCGCCGGCCGTGGCCGCGGCCTCGAGCACGGCGCGCGTGTTGGCGCGGATCTTGGCGTCGATCGTGGCGAGTGCGTGAGCCTCGTCGCCGCCCCGATACTCGACCGCGGCACAGATGACCCCGCCGGCATTGGCGATGAAGTCGGGCAGGACCAGGATGCCCTTGGCGTGCAGCCGCTCCTCGGCCGCGGACGTGGCCGGGATGTTCGCCCCCTGCAGCACCAGCCGGGTGTCGAGGCGGTCGACATTGGACGCATCGAGCACGTCGGGCCGCGCCGCCGGGATCCAGATGTCGCAGGGGACGTCGAGGATGGCGGCGGACCCGAGCCGCTCGCCGGCCCGCCAGTCGGCGAGGCGCCGGCCGGCCCGCTTGTGGGCCAAAAGCGCCTCGACATCGAGGCCGCGCGGATCGTGGACCGTGGCCGTGCTGTCGGCGGCGGCGACCAGCACCGCCCCCTTGGCCGCCAGGAACCGTGCGGCGTGCCGGCCCACGGCACCGAAGCCCTGGACCGCGACCCGGGCACCCGCGAGCGCCACCCCGGAGAACGGCACGGCCTCCTCGGCGGCGGCGGCGAGGCCGAAGCCCGTGGCCCCGATGACGTCGAGCGGAATGCCACCGAGGTCGCGCGGCAGGCCCACGGCGCGGCCGATCTCGTCCCCGACCCAGGCCATGGCCGTCTCGTCCGTGCCCATGTCGGGGCCCGGCACGTAGTCGCCGATCGGCCCGATCGCCCGGGCGAAGGCGCGCACGATGGCCTCCTTCCCGGCCGGCGGCTGCCGCGGGTCGGCCCGGATCACCGCCTTGCCGCCGCCGTGCGCGAGGCCGGCCGCGGCGTTCTTGAGCGTCATCGCCCGGGCGAGGCGGAAGGCCTCGCGCGCGGTGACATCGACCGCCATGCGCACCCCGCCCACGGCCGGGCCGCAGGCGGTGTTGTCGACCACCAGCACCGCCTTCAGCCCCAGCGCCGCCTGGTGGACGTGGACGATCCGCTCGGGTCCGAGCTCGTCGGCGAAGGCGAACAGGTCAGGATCGGCCATGGTCTTGTATTCTCCGGCTTTCCGGCGGCTGCTCGAGGGTCTCCACCACGGCGGTGAGGAAGCGTGCCGCCTCGCCGCCGGTGACGGCGCGATGGTCGAAGGTCAGCGACAAGGGCAGCACGAGCCGTACTGCCGGCTTGCCCTTGACGGGTACGACGGCCTGGCGCGCCCGGCCGGCGCCGAGGATCGCCACCTGCGGCGGCAGCAGCATCAGGGCCGCGTGCCGGCCGCCGAGCACGCCGAAATTGGAGAGGGTCAGGGTCGGCCGCGCCAGCTGGTCCGGTGTGACCCGGCGCCCGGCCACGGCCGCCTTCAGCCTGTCGAGCTCGGTGCGCAGCGCTGCCTCGTCCCGGGTATCGGCCGCGCGCAGAACCGGCACGAAGAGCCCGTCCGCCGTGTCCATGGCGATGCCGAGATCGACCCCGCCGTGCAGCGTGCGGGTCAGGCTCGGCCCGTCGAGCCAGGCATTCAGCGCCGGTGCCGCCCGGCAGCCGGCCACCATCGCCCGCACGAGGGCCACCGTGACGTCCGTTGCCGCGGTCCAGTGGGCGACCACGGCCTCGTCCGTGACGGTGGCGGCCGCCACCTCGGCCACGGCCCTGGCCATGTTGCGGGCCATGGCCCGGCGCGGGCCGCGCAGCGGCTCGCCGAGCGGCCGGCCCGGGGTGGCCGGCCCGGCGAGGCGCTCGAGATCGGCCAGGGTGACGAGCCCGGCCGGGCCGCTGCCGGTGACCGTGGCGAGGTCGATGCCCAGCCGCCGGGCCTCGGCGCGAACAGCTGGCGATGCCTTGACTGGCCGGCCCTCGCCGGGTGCGGCCGGCGGGCGTGGGGCGACGCTCGTCGGCAGGCGGCCGACGAGGGCCGGGGCCGGGGCGGCCGGCTCGCCGTCGCCGAGCTCGACGAGCGGGGTGCCGACCGTGACGTGGTCGCCGACCGCACCGTGGAGCTTCTGCACCGTGCCGCTCTCGGGCGAGGGGATCTCGACCACGGCCTTGTCGGTCTCGACGGAGACCAGCGTGTCGCCGGCCTTGACCTGGTCGCCGGTGGCCACGTGCCAGGCGGTGATCTCGGCCTCGTGCAGGCCCTCGCCGAGGTCGGGGAGGCGAAACGTGCTCATGCGAAGCGGCAGACGTCGCGCGCGGCAGCCAGGATCCTGGCGGTCGACGGCAGGTAGTGGGCCTCCAGGCGCGGCAGCGGCATGACCGTGTCCCAGCCCGCCACCCGGCGGATCGGGGCCAGCAGCGAGGTGAGGGCCTGCTCGGCGACGCGGGCCGCGATCTCGCCGCCGAAGCCGCCGGTCAGCGGCGCCTCGTGGACGACGACGCAGCGCCCGGTTTTCTCGACCGAGGCGACGATGGTCGCGGCGTCGAGCGGCCTGAGCGTGGCCACGTCGATGACATCGGCCTCGATGCCCTCCGCGGCCAGGATTTCGGCCGCCTCCAGGCATTCCAGGGTCATCGCTCCCCAGGTCACCAGCGTCAGGTCCCTGCCCGGGCGCAGCGCGAAGCAGCGATCGAGGGGCAGCGCTCGGCCGTCGTCCGCGACCTCCTCCCTCAGTGCCCGGTAGAGCCGCTTGGGCTCGAGGAAGAGGACCGGATCGGGATCACGGATGGCGGCGAGCAGGAGGCCGTAGGCGCGGGCCGGCGAGGTCGGGATGACGACCCGCAGCCCCGGGATGTTGGTGAACACGGCCTCGCCGCTCTCCGAATGGTGCTCCGGCGCGTGGATGCCGCCGCCGAACGGGGCCCGCAGCACCATCGGGCAGGTGAGCCGGCCGCGCGTGCGGTTCCTGAGCCGGGCCGCGTGGTTCAGGACCTGGTCGAGGGTGGCGTAGAGGAAGCCCATGAACTGGATCTCGGCCACCGGGCGCAGGCCCTGGGCGGCGAGGCCCACGGCCATGCCGGCGATGGCGAGCTCGGCGAGCGGCGTGTCGATCACGCGGTCCGCCCCGAACCGGGCGTGGAGCCCCTCGGTGGCGCGGAAGACGCCGCCGTTCACGCCGATGTCCTCGCCCAGCAGCAGCACCCGCTCGTCGTCGGCAAGGGCCCGGGCCAGTGCCAGGTTCACGGCCTGGACCATGCTGAGCTCAGGCATCGGGCGCCGCTCTGGCCACGGCTGCGCGCTGGGCCGCGAGATCGGCCGGCAGCGTGGCGAAGAGGTGGTCGAACATGGCCGTCGGCGGCTCGGGCGGGGTGGCGAGATATTCCGCGGCCGCCGCCTCGATGCGCGCGGCGCAGCCCGCCTTCAGGGCCTCCTCCCGCTCCTTCGACCAGGCGCCGGTTGCGGCGAGATGGCGGCGCAGCCGGGCCAGGGGCTCCAGGCCGAGTCGTGCCTCGACCTCGGCCTTGTCGCGGTAGCGCCCGGCATCGTCCGCGGTGGTGTGGTCGGCGAGTCGGTATGTGAGCGCCTCGATCAGCGTCGGCCCACAGCCAGCCCTGGCCCTGGCCAGCGCCGCCTCGGTCACCTGGCGGACGGCGATGACGTCGTTGCCGTCGACCTGGAGGCCCTCGAACCCCGCCGCCCAGGCCTTCTGCGCCAGCGTCCGGGCCGCCGTCTGCCGGGCCCTTGGCATCGAGATGGCCCAGCCGTTGTCGACGACCACGAAGACCAGCGGCAGCGCCCAGACCCCGGCCACGTTCATGGCCTCGTAGAAGTCGCCCTTCGAGCTCGCCCCGTCGCCGAGGATGCAGACCGCGGCCCGGCCCTGGCCCGCGCGTTGCAGGGCCAGGGCCACGCCCGCCGCATGCGGCGCGTGGCTGGCGATCGGGATCGACACCGGGAAGTCCTGGCGCGGCCCGGCGAAATCGCTGCCGCGCTCGTCGCCGCCCCAGAAGAGGAAGAGCTCGAGCGGCGTCACCCCGCGCCAGAGCTGCGCCCCGTGCTCGCGGAACGACGGCAGCAGCACGTCCTCGGGGCGCATGGCGGCGGCGACACCCACCCCCACCGCCTCCTGGCCGAAGGACGACGCATAGGTGCCGAGCCGCCCGGTCCGCTGCAGCTCCACGGCCTTGCGGTCGAAGGTCCGCGTCAGCGTCATGGCCTCGAGCAAGGCGACGACCGCGGCCGTGTCTCGGGCGAAGGCCGGTAGCTCGCCGGCGACCCGCCCGTCGGCATCGAGACAGCGCACGAACGGCACGGCAGGCGCGCCGCTCGCCTCGTCACCCCTGCACGTTCCCCCCAACCAGGCCCCCGCGCGAACCGTCGCCGAGGATGGACCTAACCATGATTCACGCCGCACCGCCAGGGGGCTTTGCGGTGGATGGGGCCCTGGTGGCTGACACTGTCAGCGTCGCTTGGCGGGGACGTGGAGCATTGCCGCCAGTCGCCAGCGCGATGGGGGAAAGAAGGCGGGGGAAATGATTTCCCCCGGCACCCCCTCGGGATTTTTTGGGGGGATCAGCGGGCCAGGATGAGGGCGATGCCTTGCAGGACCTGGAGGAGCTTTCGCTCCGGGAGGACGCCCGCGTGTTCGGTCAGGAGTGACCGGTCGAGTGCCAGGATCTGCGAGGGATTGGCGACCGAGGGCTTGGGCAGGCCGGTGTCGTCCATGGCGAGGAGCACGTTGCCGGGCGCATTGGCCCAGTTCGTGTTGCTGGTCAGGGGCACGCAGACGGCGGTCCTCAGGCGGCTCCGGTTCAAGGCATCGCTCTGCACGACCACGACGGGGCGGCGGAAGCCCGGCGCGGAGCCCGTCGCATCGGGCAGCTCGGCCCACCAGACATCGCCCTGGCGGACGTCTACCACTCGACGCCTTCGAGCGTCCGCCGCGCCGCAGCCTTGCTGAAGTCATCGATGGGCTCGTCGAGATTATCGACGATGCGATTCATGGCCTCGGTGATCTCGTCCGGTGAATGGCGGACCAGATATTCCGCCAAGGCTTCGGCATAGAGCTGGCTGCGCGACTTCCCGGCACGCTTCGCCTGCCGCTCGGCGGCCTCGAACAGCTCGTCGGAGAGGGATATGGCGGTCTTCATACCAAGGGTATAACCGGCCGGGCACTATTCAGGCAAGTGGTGCGCCGGCATTGCTGCATCAGCGCGTCCAGGCCAGCGGATCGCTTGCCACTATCGAATCTCGGGCCCACGGCTATGCTGGCCGACGACCCACCGACCAGCGGTAGCGACGATAAGGACCAGACCCATGAAGATCACCCGCGCGGGCAGCCAACCCTCCAGGCAGGGGCCGGAGGCCCACTTCACCGGCAGGGTGCGGCTCGACCCGCTCTTCTCGGCCGAAGCCCCCGGCCGCGTGCTCGGCGCCACCGTCACCTTCGAGCCCGGCGCCCGCACCGCCTGGCACACCCACCCCCTGGGCCAGACCCTCATCGTCACCCACGGCATCGCCCGCGTCCAATGCGAGGGCGGCCCGGTCGAGGAGCTGCGCCCCGGCGACGTCGTCCAGTTCCCCGCCAACACCCGCCACTGGCACGGCGCCACACCCACCAACGCCATGACCCACATCGCCCTCCACGAAAGCCTGGACGGCACGCATGTCACCTGGCTCGAAAAGGTCAGCGACGAGGATTACGGCGGGTGAGGGAAGGCGTCTCCAGCGTCAGTCGCTGGAGCGGCAAGGGGAAGAGGACGGGGGAAATGATTTGGCTCAATTCGCGTTGGCTGTGCAGATCTGATTTTGCTAG
>CAYWSB010000013.1:0-60428 GCA_964460465.1 uncultured Geminicoccaceae bacterium
GCCAAGCTCACCTCCGGTCGGCTTGCGATCGGCTCCGGCTTTGTCGCCGAGCTCGATCGCAAGCTGATGAAACAGCACGAAAACTTCTCAAACGGGCTCTAAGTCGAGGCGACGAGCACGAAGTTGCCGTCTCCAGGACAATAGGGTCACGTCCGCCAATGCGGTGTCGATTTCTGTTGTATCTGGGGCGGCCACCGTCATGCGGCCTTGCCGCTGGTGATCTTGGGCTGGGCATCTGTGGCGATTGCGTCGAATTCGGCCATCGCTTCGACCTGCATTTAGCGGTGATGCAGTTGCCATTTGTCGCTGGCTTCCAGCAGCACGGCGCCGATGAGGCGGACGATGCTCTCCTCGTTGGGGAAGATGCCGACAACGATGAAAGGCTAGCAGGCCTTTCATCCGATCTCTGCAAGAGACGCGGTCAGCAGGCCGCGGAGTGGCGCGGCGCTTCACCTCTTTGTTCATTCTTTCCAACGGGTTCGTGACCGGAGTGAGGTGAACGGGGCTCTTTTCTCGGCCGCTGCTCTTCGCGCTGTTGCCGTATGCTGCGAGCATCCGAAGCTGCAGCTCAAGTTCTCGACCGCGCATGCGGCCAAGGGAATCGAGGCCGATGCCGTCGTTGTCCTGGTTCTGTCGACAGGCCGCTACGGCTTTCCGAGCGGTGTCACGGGTGATCCCCTCCTGTCGCTCGTCCTGGCCGACGCCGATCCGTTAGCGCATGCCGAGGAGCGCCGGCCTTTCTACGTGGCCTTCACCCGTGCCAAATGCTGGGTCAGACGGACAGAAGCGAGGCAGGGAACAGCTTTCCGGGCGCTGTCATCCGCCATGACCCGGGCTCGATCCTTGCTGTCGAGCGGACGGTGGAGCCGGACAAGCGGTTCCGCGAGCAACGGGTCGAGCCCTTGGTCGAGGCGAGGCCGCTCTTGCGTGAGCGGATCGCGCCTGCCCGGTCACGGGACAGCGGCGACGCCGTGCCGGGCAAGACCTTCACCGGTCGCAAGCTGCCACGACCGGCGGCACGGTCGATGGTCACCTACCCAATTGCGTGGTGGCGCACCGGCGTGGTCGCGGCTGAATCCAGGCCGGCAGCTTCGTCGAATCGGATGAGGGCGCCGATCTGGAGGAGCAGGCCCCACTCCTCGAGGCTGTTCCACTCCTCGGCGATCTTGCCGTTCTCGAAGCGATAGATGTCGGTCGCGCTGAAAACGACCGGGCGATGAGTCGGCGCGTAGACGCGCGAGGGATCGGTCATGTCGCGGAACTCGCCGGCATGGACGCCCTCGGCACGCCAGCGGCAGACGACGCGGTCGCCCTCACCAACCAGGTGCTCGACGCGGTACTTGGCAGGAAAGGCATGGAGGAAGGCACCGATCGCCTGCTTGGCGGCGGGCAAGCCGACAATGGGCTCGAGATCGGGAAAGCGGCAGACGTACCCTTCGGTGAAGGCCTCGTCCATGATGTGAATGTTATCGTTGCTGAAGCCTACCTCGTAGACCTTCTTGATCAGTGCCTTGTTGGCTTCGACGTCGGCCATGGGCCCCCCCTTTCGGCGAGCGAACGGTTGGGTTGCACCGAGAGCATGCGCGGGAGATCGATTCAATGCAATTATAAATTGAAAAATGTTGCTTTCACTCAATCATCACGTTAGCTCTGGATTGCGCAGGAGGCCGCGGGCGCCGTTTCCGGTGTCGGATTGCCGGCCCAATTGGAGGGTACCGATGCAGGTGAAATACGCGCGGCCGAACTTCGAGCAGAGCCTCGTCGAGGGCGGGCTGACCGACGGCTACTGGCTCGACGCCGTCGATATCAACGGCGACGGCAGGCTAGACCTCGTGGCGTCCGGCCTCGCGGTGGGCGAGGTCGTCTGGTACGAGAATCCGGGCTGGCAGAAGCACGTCATCGGCAAGCTGTCGAAGCCGGTTGCCATGGACCACCTCGACATCGACGGCGACGGGCGTCCCGACCTCGTGATC
Source organism: uncultured Geminicoccaceae bacterium (assembly GCA_964460465.1). Classification (GTDB taxonomy): domain Bacteria; phylum Pseudomonadota; class Alphaproteobacteria; order Geminicoccales; family Geminicoccaceae; genus SLRI01. Next base: position 1,974 of record CAYWSB010000013.1, read on the forward strand.
TGCCACGACTACGGCGAATGCATGTACCACTGCAAGCCCGAGGACGGAAAGATTTCCTGGCTGCGCAACCCGGGCAATGGCGCCGAAACCCCCTGGGAGCAGCGCCTGATCGCCGAGCTCATGGCGACGCACCGGCTGCGCTTCGGCTACTTCACCCAGCACGAGAAGCCCGAGCTCCTGGGCCTGCCGGTGGTCGGCCCGGAAGGCGGCATCAAGGGTGTGCACCAGCCGGTCCGGGTCATGCTCTACCACCGGCCCGACGACCCGGCCAAGGCCGAGAGCTGGCTGGGCGAGCTCGCCGACGGTGAGAGCTTCCGCATCATCCACGACGTCGTCGTCGGCAAATGGGGTGGGCCCGATGCGCTCGATTCCGTCATGCTGGCGACCGAGGAGGGCGTCTGCTGGTTCCGCTTCGAGAACGGCGCCTGGAAGGCCTCGGTGCTCGGCACGGGCGAGGTCACGGAGTATACGGACACCCACTTCAAGGGTACGGGCAATCTCGCCTTCGGCAAGGTGGAAGGCGACCCGCACGCCTATATCGCGACGATCGAGCCGTTCCACGGCAATGTCGTGGCCGTCTACACCAAGGAGGGCGGCGGGGGGCTCGACGAGGCGAAGTGGCGCCGTACGGTGCTCGACGTCTTCGGTGACCCGAACGAAGCCGGCGAAGGGCCCGGGCACCATGTGGTGACGGCCGATTTCGACGGCGACGGCGACGACGAGTTCCTCGTGGCGTTGCGCGGGCCTTGGCCGTGGCAGGGCGTCTTCTACTACAAGTGCATCGACGTGGAGAACGCGGTCTTCACCAAGACGCGGGTCTCCTCGGCCTCGGCGGCACGGATCGCCATCGGCGACTTCGACGGCGACGGGCGGATCGATTTCGCCACCACGGGCTACTACACGCCGGGCTATTTTCTCTGCGACGATCCGCGGGTGCTGGTCTTCTACAACCGCATCTGAACCCGCCGTCCGGCTTGCCCCGCCGGGGCCACCGATGCGCGATCGCATCCTCAGGCCATTGATTTCGCTTTCTGATCGAACACACCCGAGTGTCCACGCCACGCTCGGGAGGGTCTGTTGCGGGCGGCCTCGGCCGATCCGGGAAAGGAAGCCGACGACATGAGTGACGGGATGCATCGTGCTTTCAAAGTGGCGCCGCAGGCGGCATCGGCCACGACGTACGACGTGGTGGTGGTCGGCTCCGGCGTAAGTGGTGCCATCGTCGCCAAGGAGCTGGCGCAGGGCGGCTATCGGGTGCTCGTCATGGAGGCGGGACCGGCCGAGGAGATGTCGCTCGCCGACTACCAGCGCAGCGTCGAGCGCTTCTACGGTGCGGTGTCGAAGGACAACAACGCGCCCTATGCCGAGAACCGCAACGCGCCGATGCCGCGCGGGCCGGAGACCCGAAAGCTGCTGCCGGGCGTGCCCAACGCGAGCGGCTACCTGGTCCAGAAGGGGCCGTACGAGATCGACAGCACCTACAGCCGGGTGCTCGGCGGGACGACGCGGCATTGGGAGGCGAAAGCGCTCCGGATGCTGCCCGAGGATTTCGAGCTGCGCTCGCGCTACGGCCAGGGCCTGGACTGGCCGGTGACCTACGACGACCTGCGCACGCACTACCAGAAGGCGGAGCGCGAGCTCGGCGTCGCCGGCGACGTGGCGGATCAGGCCTATTGCGGGATCGACTTCGAGCCGGGCTACGTCCTGCCGATGCACCGCATGCCGCCCTCCTATCTCGACCAGATGATCGCGCGCGATCTCGACGGAGCGGAGGTGACGCTCGACGGCGAGAGCTACACGCTCAAGGTCCGCTCGACGCCGCAGGCGCGCAACGGGGTGCCGAACCCGGCCTATGACGGCGGCAGGGGCTATGTGCCGACGGGGGCAGTCAGCCTCGATCAGGCGGAGCTCGGGCTGCGCTGCCAGGGCAACACCAATTGCGTGCCGATCTGTCCGGTTCAGGCGAAGTACGACGCGCGCCGCACGCTGAAGGCTGGGATCGACACCGGCCGGATCGATCTTTTGGCGCAGACGGTGGCCTCGCGGGTTCGGATCGACCCCGAAACCGGGCGGGTGACGGAGATCGAGTTCAAGAGCTACCGCGATCCGCTGTCGCCCGAGCACGAGACGGGCTCGGTCAAGGCCAAGATCTTCGTGCTGGCGGCCAATGCCGTGGAGAACGCGCGGCTGATGCTCGCCTCGAACCTTCATGGGTCGAGCGATCTCGTCGGCCGCAACCTGATGGATCACGCCTACCTCTTGACCTGGGCCTTGATGCCCGAGCCGGCCGGCGCCTACCGCGGGCCGCTCTGCACCTCCGGGATCGAGGATCTGCGGGGCGGGGCGTTCCGGCGGCGGCAGGCGGCGGTGCGCTTCTCCATCCACAATGACGGCTGGGGCTGGGCGACGGGCTCGCCCTATGCCGACCTCGACGTTCTGGTCGATGCGCAAAACCGCTTCGGCGCCGATCTGCGGCGGGCCCTCGTCGAGCGGGTGTCACGGCAGGTGCTGCTCGACTGCATGATCGAGGTGCTGCCCGAAGAGAGCAATCGGGTGACCGTCGACCCGCAATACGTCGACCAGCTCGGCAATCCTCGGCCCGTGATATCCTTCGGCATCCCGGCCTACACCATGGAGGCGGCGGCCTTCGCGCGGCGGCTGTCGAAGCGGATCTTCCAGCGAATCGGTGCCGAGGATCACACCGCCTACGACCCGAGCACCTATGGCTGGGTGAACTACCAGGGCGAGGGCTACGTGATCCGCGGCGGCAACCACTGGGCCGGCACCCACATGATGGGTGCGAGTGCCCGGACCTCGGTCGTCGACGCGCGCCAGCGGGCCTGGGACTACCCCAATCTGTACCTGGTCGGTGCCGGCAGCATGCCGTCGATCGGCACCTCGAACACGACCCTGACGCTCGCTGCCCTCTGCTACCGGAGTGCCGAGGCCATCACGGCTGAGCTGCGCGAGCACAGCACCTCGCTCAACCTCGTCGCCGCGGAGGGCGCCGCATGAGCTTGCACCGCATTACCACCATAGCCGGGCTGCACCGCCATCTCGAGGCTGCGATGCAACTCGAGCATGCGACGATCCCGCCCTATCTGACGGCACTCTACTCGATTCGTCCGGGAACGAACGCGGAGGCGTTCAACATCATCCGGGTGGTTGCGGTCGAGGAGATGCTGCACCTGACGCTGGCCGGGAACCTGCTGAACGCGGTGGGCGGCAAGCCGAACCTGACGGCAAGAGGCTTCGTGCCGGACTACCCGGCCTTCCTGCCGGACGGCGAGAGCGACTTTCGGGCGAGCCTGCAGCCGTTCTCGAAGGCCGCGATCCACAACTTCCTGCAGATCGAGCGCCCGGCGAAGCGTGAGCATCACGAGGCCCTGGAGGTCGAGCCGCTGGCGGTGGGCAACGTCGCCGTGCTGGAGCGGCACCGCTCGCGTCAGGGCGCGGCGACGCTCGCCCGGCCGAAGGCAGCGGCAGGGCTGCGCGCCGCCCGGGTGGACGACGACACCGAGGAGCACTTCTTCTCCATCGGCGAGTTCTACAAGGCGATCGAGGAGGGTCTCGACGCGCTCCACGCCGAGCACGGGCAATCGCTCTTCTCGGGCGACCCGGAGCTGCAGGTCACCGGCGAGTACTACTATTCGGGCGGCGGGGAACTCACGCCGGTGACCGACCTCGCCTCGGCCAAGGAGGCGATCCGGCTGATCTCCGAGCAGGGCGAGGGCTACGAGGGCGGGATCTTCGACCACGAGGGGGAGATCTCGCACTACTACCGATTCGAGCAGCTCCTGCTCGGCCGGTACTACCAGCGCGGCGACGACTACGGGAAGCCGACGGGCGGCACCGTGCCGGTCGACTGGGACGCGATCCTTCCCATCAAGGCGAACTGCAAGCTCAGCGACTACCCCGCCGGGTCCGACCTCTACCGGATGGGCGAGGCGTTCAACCGCGAGTACGCGGCGTTCCTGGGACTGCTGACCCGCGCCTTCCGGGGCGAGCCCGAGGTGCTGATCGAGGCGGTCGGCGGCATGTTCCGCTTGAAGGACCTGATTGCCCAGCTGATGCGGCAGCCGCTCGGCGGTCCGGGCTCGCTGCATGCAGCACCGACCTTCGAAATGCCATGAGGGAGGGTAGCATGGAACGCCACGACGCTCTCGACGCCTTTCTCGACCTCTCGGCGGCGCTCACCGGGTTTGCGACCATCCGGCTGCGCGGCACGGGCCAGGCCGAAGCCTATCTCGCGACCCTGACCGACGTTGCGGGCGCCGCCACGGTCGACGCCCTGCTCGACGCCTGGCGCGAGGCGGCAACGGCGCCAGAAGTCGAGCGGGCACTGCGCCTGCGGATCCTGAGCGACGACCGGCTCGGACCCTTGGCCCGGAACATCATCAAGATGTGGTACGTCGGTACCTGGTACGCGCTGCCGGCGGACTGGCGCGAGGCCTACGCGACGACGGATCGGGACCGCACCTTCGTCGTGTCCCCGGAGGCCTACACCGAGGGCCTGCTCTGGCCGGCGATCGGGGCCAATCCGTCCGGTGCGAAGCCGCTCGGCTACGGGATGTGGGCCACGCCGCCCCGGATCGAGACCGTCTAGAGGAACCCCGCGCATGTTCGACCAGAGCCCCATGTTCGACCGCAGCAAGGTCTTCGTCGGCATCACGCCGACCGGCTGGACCAACGACGACTTTCCGAGCCTCGGCGACGACATCTCCTTCGGCCAGTGCGTCAGCGAGATGGCACTCGCCGGGTTTCAGGGGTGCAGTGTCGGGCACAAGTACCCCAAGGACCCCGAAGTGCTGAAGCGGGAGCTGGCACGGCGCGGCCTCAGGGTCTCCGAACCCTGGTCCAGCACCTATTTCACGGTCCGCGACATGGCCGAGCGGACGGTCGAGGATTTCCGCGCGTCGATGGCCTTCATCAAGCGGATGGGCGGAACGTCCGTGGTGGTGGCCGAGCTCGGCGGTGCGGTGCACCAGCAGCCGGTGCCGCCGATTGCCAACAAGCCGGTGTTCGACGACGCGCAGTGGGCGGCGCTCACCGAAGGGCTGAACATGCTCGGGCGGATTGCGGCCGAGGCCGACATGCGACTCTGCTACCACCACCACATGGGCACGGGCGTGATGACCCGGGCCGAGGTGGACCGGCTGATGGAGAGCACGGACGCCGCGGTGGTGCATCTCCTGCTCGACACGGGGCACCTCTACTGGGCCGGCGACGACCCGCTCCTGATGGCGAGGTCCTATGCCGGCCGGATCAAGCACGTGCACCTGAAGAACATCCGCCACGAGGTGATGGAAGCCTGCAACCGCACGCATCGCACCTTCGGCGAGGCGGTGATGGCCGGCGTCTTCACCGTGCCGGGAGACCCGGAGGGCGCCATCGACTTCGTCCCGATTTTCCAGGCGCTGGCGGAGGCCGATTACGGCGGCTGGCTGATGGTCGAGGCCGAGCAGGACGCGAAGAAGGCCAATCCGCTCGACTATGCCCGGATGGCACGCGCCTATCTGCGCGAGGCAGCCGGCCTCTGATGGACGTGCGGCTGGAGAAGAGAACGGTCGCGTTTCCCGCCGGCCCATCGTTGCGCGCCGCCACGCACGAGCCGGCGGCAGACGGACGGCATCCGACCGCCGTCAGCCTCGCCGCGGCGGCCGCAGCCTATGGAACGCTCGTCGTCATCATGGTCGTGGGCGACGGCTGGATCGGGGCACACATCGCGGCGTCGGCTTTTGCCTTCGTGCTGATCGCCGGGCTGATCCTCGTCTGCGCGATGCGGGTGATGCATCACGGCGAGACCCTGGCCGAAATGCTGGGCGAGCCGATGGGAGCCCTGACGCTGACCCTGTCGGCGGCGCTGATCGAGATTTCCCTCCTGGCGGTCGTGATGCTGTCGGGGGCGGCCAACCCGACCATCGTTCGGGACACGGTCTATGCCGAGCTGATGATCATCCTCGGCGGCATGATCGGGCTCGCCTTGCTGCTCGGCGGCATCCGGCATCGCCAGCAGGTCTACAACTTCGAAGGGGCGCGGTCCTTCCTCGCGGTGCTGATCCCCCTGCCGATCGTCATCCTGATCCTGCCCGACTTCGTCCGGCCGGACTCGAGCGCGACGACGACAGGCTCGAAGCTGCTGCTGATCGGGGCGCTGTCGCTCGCCATCTACGGCACCTTCCTCGTGATGCAGACGGTGCGCCACAAGGCCCAGTTCGCGGACCCGGACGAGGCGGCCTCCGCCACCCTGGCCGAGGCCCGGCGGCCGTGGGACCGGCGGGCGGCCGCCACGGCGGCGGGGCTGCTCCTCCTGGTGCTGCTGCCGATCCCGCTGCTCGCCGATCATCTGGACGCGGTCCTCGAGGTCGGCATCCACGATTTCGGCATGCCGCATGCGGCGGCCGGCGTGCTGATCGCGGCCCTCGTGCTGTCGCCCGAGGGTGCCGCGGCGATCCAGGCGGCGCATGCGAACCGGCTGCAGCGGGCGGTCAACCTGATGCTGGGCTCGGCGCTGTCGAGCGTGGCCCTGGCGGTGCCGATCATGATCGCGATCAGTGCGTGGACCGGCATGGAGATGACCCTCGGCCTGGACCAGGAGGACGTGGTGATGCTTGCGACGGTGCTCCTTCTCACCACCATCACCTTCGGCGGGGCGCGAACGGACATGCTGAAGGGTGCTGTCCACCTCGCCGTCTTCGCCGTGTTTCTGGTGCTGGTCCTTTACTGATCCGTCACTGACGAGGGAGGCTCGACGAGCGTGGACACGGGCACCATGACGATGTCGACGGCAGAGTGCGATGGCGACCGCGACCGACCGGCGGCGGTGCCGATCGAACCGTTGCCCGGCGACCGGCTCGGCCGCGACGTCTGCGCCGACCTCGCCGCGGCGGAGCGGCGGGAGTGGCTGGTGACCAACGGGATCGGCGGCTACGCCTCGGGCACCGTCGCCGGGTTGCCGACGCGGGGCTATCACGGGTTGCTGGTCGCCGCCCTCGCCCCGCCGCTCGGCCGCACGCTGCTGCTGGCAGGGCTCCTCGAGACGGTCACGGTGTCCGGGGTGGCAGTCGAGCTCGGCACGATCCGCTGGCACGGCGGGACCGTCGCACCCGCCGGCCATGCGTATCTGGAAGAATTCCGGCTCGAGGGCAGCGTGCCGGTCTGGCGCTACGCGACACCGTTCTTCGTGCTGGAGAAGCGGGTCTGGATGGATGACGGCGCCAACGTCACGCGGGTGACGTGGCGCAACCTGTGGTCCGAAGGGCCGTTGGCGCTGTCGGTCAAGGCATTGACCGACCACCGGGACTACCACGGGCGGACCTTCGCCGGTGATGTGCCGCTCATCACGGCGCAAGCGGACACGCTGCGGCTCGCCGGGCCGGGCGCTGCTGCCGGGCTTTGCCTGCGGCTCGCGGGCGGGCAGGCGGAGGTGGCCGGGGAATGGTATCGCGGCTTCGATCTCGCCCGCGAGCGGGACCGGGGGCTGACGGACAGCGAGGATCATCTCTTCGCCGGCACATTGACGGGCACGCTGGCGTCAGGAGCGAGCGTGCAGCTCGTGGCGTCGGCTGGCGAGGCCGCGGCCCCCGATGCCGGGGCCCTTCCGGCACGGCGCGCGCGCGACGCCGGCCTCTTGGCAGGGTGGCGGGCGACGCGGGGGGCCACGGCCGCACCCGAGTGGGTGGCACGCCTCGTGCTCGCGGCCGACCAGTTCGTCGTGGCGCGCCGCCAGCACGACGGCAGCCCGGGGCACTCGATCATCGCCGGCTATCCCTGGTTCTCGGACTGGGGGCGAGACACGATGATCAGCCTGCCGGGCCTGGCGATCGCAACCGGCAGGCTCGACGTGGCGCGCTCGGTGCTCCGCAGCTTCGCCGATGCGGTCGACGGCGGCATGATCCCGAACCGCTACCCGGATGCCGGCGAGGTGCCGGAGTTCAACACAGTCGATGCCACCTTCTGGTTCGTCGAGGCGATCCGGGCCTACCACACGGCCTCGGGAGAAGACGCGCTCGTCGAGCAGCTGTTCCCGGTGCTCGAAGGCATCGTCGCGCAGCACGTGGCGGGCACCCGCTACGGCATCCGGCTCGACCCCGCCGACGGCTTGATCCGGGCTGGCGAGCCCGGGGTGCAGTTGACCTGGATGGACGCCAAGGTCGGCGACTGGGTGGTGACACCCCGGATCGGCAAGCCCATAGAGGTGAACGCGCTCTGGTGCTCCGCGCTGCGATTCATGGGCGACGCGGCGCGGCAGCTCGGGCACCCGGCGGGCACCTTCGAGGAACTCTACGAGCGCGCAGTGGCCGGCTTCGCGCGCTTCTGGAACCCGGCTCGGGGCTACTGCTTCGACGTGCTCGACGGGCCGGAAGGTGACGACCCGACGCTCCGGCCAAACCAGATCTTCGCCGCGAGTCTACCGGTGCCGCTGCTCTCGCCGGACCAGCGCCGGGCCGTGCTTCGGGTGTGCGAGGCGGCACTGCTCACACCGGCGGGCCTGCGCAGCCTCGGGCCGGACGAGCCCGGCTACCAGCCACGCTACGGCGGCGATCAGCGTTCGCGCGACGGCGCCTATCACCAGGGCACGGTCTGGGCCTGGCTGATCGGGCCGTTCATCGAGGCGCATCTGGCCGTCCATGGCGACCCGGCGCGCGCGGCCGCGATCCTCGCTCCTTTCGCCGACCAGCTGCGGATCGAGGGCCTGGGGACGGTGGGGGAGATCTTCGAGGGCGCACCACCCCACGCACCGCGCGGCTGCATCGCGCAGGCCTGGAGCGTGGCCGAGATCCTTCGCGCCTGGAGCCTGATCGACCGCCACACTGCCGAGTGAGGAAGCCAATGGCCGCACGCCACGACACCGAAGAAGACCGTCGCCTGAATGCCGCCTGGAACGGCGAGGCTCCCTGGCTGCGCTGGGGCCCCTATCTCAGCGAGCGGCAGTGGGGCACGGTGCGCGAGGACTACAGCCCGCATGGCAATGCCTGGGACTACTTCCCGCACGATCACGCCCGGTCGCGTGCCTATCGCTGGGGCGAGGACGGCCTCGCCGGCGTGTCGGACGACAAGCAGCACTTGTGCTTCGCGCTCGCACTCTGGAACGGCCGCGATCCAATCCTGAAGGAGCGGCTGTTCGGGCTCACCAACGACCAGGGCAATCACGGCGAAGACGTCAAGGAATACTATTTCTACCAGGACTCGACGCCGACCCACTCGTCGATGCGCTACCTCTACAAGTACCCGCAATCCGCCTATCCCTATGACGACCTGGTTGCCGAGAACGGCCGGCGCAAGGCGTCGGATCCGGGTGCGCTCGAGTACGAGCTGCTCGATACCGGGGTGTTCGACGAGGACCGGTATTTCGACGTCGCGGTCGAGTACGCCAAGCGCGGCCCGGAAGACCTGCTGATCCGGATCACGGCGACCAACCGGGGACCGGAGGCGGAGACGATCTGGCTCCTGCCCACGCTCTGGTTCCGCAACACCTGGAGCTGGCGGAACGGTACCGAAAAGCCCAGGCTCGAGGCGGCGGGCACACCCGGCGTGGTGGACGCGGCGCATCCGGTGCTCGGGCGCCGGCGGTTCCTCTGCCCCGAGGCGGACGATCTCTGGTTCTGCGAGAACGAGACGAACACCGCACGGCTCTACGGTGGCCAGGGGCCCCGCTTTTCCAAGGACGGGATCAACGACCGGCTGGTGCAGGGCCGGGAGACGACGAACCCGGAGCCAGTCGGCACCAAGGTGGCGGCCCTCCATACCCGCCGGCTGGAGCCGGGTGCCAGCACGACCATCGTGCTGCGCTTGACCGACGACATGGCGGGGCAAGGCGCGGGCCCGGACGCCGAGGCGGTTTTCACCACGCGCCGTGCGGAGGCGGACGCCTTCTATGCGACCCGGATCCCCGAGACGCTGTCGGCGGACCAGCAGGCGGTGTCGCGCCGTGCTTATGCCGGCATGCTCTGGTCCAAGCAGTTCTTCCACTACGTCGTCGAGGACTGGCTCGCGGGCGACGACCTGCCGCCGCCGCCGGAGCGCCGCAACGGGCGCAACAAGGGCTGGCGCCACTTCTACTCCGAAGACATCCTCTCGATGCCGGACAAGTGGGAGTATCCCTGGTTCGCGAGCTGGGATCTCTGCTTCCACACCGTCGCCCTGGCCCGGGTCGACCTCACCTTCGCCAAGGAGCAGGTCCTGCTGCTCACGCGCGAGTGGTACATGAGCCCGGACGGGCAGGTGCCGGCCTACGAGTGGGCGTTCGACGACGTGAACCCGCCGCTGCAGGCCTGGGCGGCGCTGCAGATCGCCGACTACGAGATGAAGACCTACGGCACCCGGGACCTCGAGTGGCTCCGCCGGGTCTTCGGCCACGGGCTGCTCTACTTCACCTGGTGGGTGAACCGGAAGGACGCCGAGGGCAACAATCTCTTCCAGGGCGGTTTTCTCGGGCTCGACAACATCTCGGCCTTCGACCGGTCGTCCGGCTATTTGCCGGGCGGCGGGCGCTTGTATCAGTCCGACGGCACCACCTGGGTCGGCTTCTTCGCGCTGCAGATGATGGAGCTCGCCTGCGAGATCGCCAAGGAGATGCCGGACTATCTCGAGTTCGCGGCGAAGTTCTTCCAGCATTTCGTCTACATCGCCGACGCGCTCGACCATGTCGGGCGGGCGTCGGAGGGGGCAGCGGCACTCTGGAGCGAGGAGGACGGGCTCTACTTCGACGTGCTGCGGATCGGCGACAGTTTCGTGCCGATCAAGGTGCGCTCGCTGGTCAGCCTGATGCCGCTGATCGCGGTCGCCCCGCTCGATCTGCAGGCGATCCAGGGGGCCGGCAACAGCTTCTTCGCCGACCGGATCGACTGGTTCCGACGGCAGGAGCTGGCGCTGCTCGAGGGTGCCGTGGATACGCACGAGGACGGCCGGCTGTTGCTTTCGTTCGTCAACCGCGAGCGGCTCGAGCGGCTGCTCACGGCGCTGCTCGACGAGGCCGAGTTCCTGTCGCCTTACGGCATCCGCTCGCTGTCGCGCCGACATGCCGATCAGCCCTTCGCGACGACGATCGCGGGCGAGCGGCTGGAGGTGGCGTACCATCCGGCGGAGTCCGGCTCGGGCATGTTCGGCGGCAACTCGAACTGGCGCGGACCGATCTGGGCGCCGACGACCTTCCTCCTGATCGACGCGCTGCGCCGCTACGGCGAGCACTACGGCGAGACGCTTACGGTGGAGTGTCCGACGGGCTCGGGCCGGCGGCTGACGCTCGCGGCGGTGGCCGACGAGATCGCAACACGGTTCACGACCCTCTTGGCCAGGGGAAAGGACGGGCGCCGCCCGGTCTTCGGTGGGGCGAAGCGCTTCCAGACCGATCCCTCCTGGGGCGACGAGGTCCTGTTCTACGAGTATTTCCATGCCGACAACGGTGCCGGCGTCGGCGCCTCGCACCAAACCGGCTGGACCGGCCTCGTGGCGGTGCTGCTCGAGCAGGTGGCGGCGACCGGCCGGGCTGCGAGCGGTCTGGGAATGCGGCCCAGTGCTGACGTCCTGCCCCTGGTCAAGGAGAGCGCCAGCACCGCGATCCGTCCGGCTGCCGAGGGACCAACACCGGGGGCCAAAAGCAGCACCGGCACCCCCGCATCTATTCCCAAAGCTCCCGCCGCTTAACCGAGCGACGTGTCCGACCTCGAGGAAGTCCAATGACGCTGACGCTGCACTCGCCCGCCTTCGCCGCGGACACTGACCTGCCCGAACGGTACACGTGTCGCGGTGCCGGCCTCCTGCCGCCGCTCGCCTGGTCGGGCGTGCCGGCGGCGACGGCGAGCTTCGCGCTCATCCTCGAGGATCCGGATGCACCCGGCGGCATGTTCCGCCATTTCGGCGCCTATGGCATCCCGGCCGACCTGCGCGGGCTGGCCGGCGAGACCACCGAGCTCGCCACGCCGATCCGGCCGGTCCTGCACGATTTCGGCGCCGTCGGCCTCTTCCCGCCCTGCCCGCCGCCGGGCAGCGGCGTACATCGCTACCATTTCAGGCTCTTCGCACTCGCCGCGGCACCCTCCTTCGAGCGCCCGCCGACCTGCCAGGGCCTGATCGCGATGCTGCAGTCAAGCCTTCTCGAGACAGCCGTGCTGGTCGCGAACTGTAAGGGCTGATGCAGGAAGGGGCGCAGATGACCTGCCAACCCATCGAGAGCCAGAGCATTTTCTAACACTATGGAATCATTTGGGATTTCCAAGGCCGGCGGTCCGTGATTCAAGATTGGGACTGGTGAAGGAGGCCAGCCTCGATGGTTCTTGCGCTTTCCGCCGATCTGCGTTGCCGCATCGAGGCGGCGGTCAAACTTGGGATATCGGCCCGTGCGGCGCCGTCGCTGCAGCCATCCGGTCGCCGTCGATGGGCCGAGGACGAGGCGAGCGGCGGCGCCACGGCAGGAGATCCCGCCCTCGACCGCCGCCACGACAAGGCGGCGTCGATCGGCACGAAGCGCAAGAGCCATCAAGGCTGGCCGCCCGCACCAGACCCACTCTCGAATCAGCATACGGCCGAAAAGGCAATCCCAAACGATCCCAGGGGGGCAGAAAATGCTCTAGACGCCGATCGGCTGCCGGTGCCCACTCGCCCTTGCATTGCGGGCGAGCCCTTCGACTGTGCGTGCGTTCTCGTCCCAGGTCAGGCGGCGGGCCGTGATCGTCTGCCGGGCGGCGGCACCGAGCCGCCGGCGGAGCGCCGCATCGGCGACCAGCGCCGCGAGGCAGGCGGTGAAGTCCTCCGCCCGAAAGAGAATCGCGTTCTCGCCGGACTGGAGGACCTCCCGGATGTTGGCCTGGTCCGGGGCGAGGATGGCACAGCCGGCGGCCATGTACTCGACCAGCTTGAGCGGCGAGGCGTACGCGACGGCGGCCGGCTGCAGCGCCACGTCGAAGGCGGCGAGATGGCGCGGCACCGCCTCGGGATCGAGCGCGCCGGTGACGATCAGCCGATCGGCCACGCCGAGGCGTCGCGCCTGCTCGGTCAGCGGTCCGCGGGCCGGGCCGTCGCCGACCAGCAGGAGGACGACATCACCCGGCGCCGCGGTGGCGAGCCAGTCGACGACGGCCTCGAGTCCGTGCCACGGCCTGACGAAGCCGCTGAAGCCGACGGTGCGCCTGCCCTCGAGCCCCAGGTCCGCCTTGGCGTCTTCTCGACTCGGCAGCGCCCCGAAGCGATCGGGATCGACGCCGTTCGGGGTGACGACGATGCGTTCCCGCGCGACGCCGGCAGCGGCGATCTGCTCGGCGAGCACGCCGGTCACGGTGACGACGCTGTCGGCGGCACCCCAAGCCCGCGCCTCGGCCCACGCCGCGAGTCGCCGGAGGGCAAGCCCCCCGCCGTGACGGCCCCGCTCTTCGGCGAGCGGCGCGTTGACCTCGAGCAGCAGGGGGATGTCGTGCCAGCGGCACGCCCAGATCCCGGCGAACAGGAAGAGGTTGTAGCGCTCGTAGACGACGTCCGGCCGCTCGCGCCGGATCGCCCTGGCGAGCCGGCCGGCAGCGACGAGATTGTAGCCGATCTCCAGCAGCTCGTAGAGCGCCTTCGGGCACAAGGCCCTGAACGACCGGAAGGCGCCTGGGGGCTCCGCCCCGCCGCTGTCCACGCTCGGCCCGGCGACAACAACCGCGTGGCCGCGCCGGCGGAGCGCCTCGATCATCTCCCGCACGTGAACAAGCTGGCCGTCGGCCGACAGGATGCGGTGATGGTAGAGGATGCGCAAGGCCGGCGCCCTTCCCGCTTGCCCGGAATCAATGGCGCAACGCGCTGGAGAACATCGTCGATAGCCAGAGAACGTCGACCGTCCGCCTGGTGATGCCGCGCGCCGGAACGGTGATGAAGGCGGCGCAGGGGTCGATGCGGTCGCATCGCAGCCGATCGACGCGGGCGCGCAGCTCCGAGCCGAACCACTCGGCCAGGGGCTGCGCGAAGCCCTGCTTCGGGCGGTGCAGGAGCTCGCGGGGCAGATGCGGCGCCAGGGCGCGCTTGAGGAGGATCTTCCCTTCGTTGCCGCGCAGCTTGAGCGCCCGCGGCAGGCCCGCGGCCCACTCCACCAGCTCGTGGTCGAGCAAGGGCGGGCGCAGCTCGAGGCCGTGCGCCATGCTCGCGCGGTCGACCTTGACCAGCATCCGGCCGGGCAGCCAGGTCATCAGGTCCATGTATTGGGCCCGGGCCAGCGGATCGTCGGTGTCGGCCTCGCCGGCGTGCGCCGCCAGCACCGAGGCCGGATCGTAGCCGTCCAGTGCCCTGGTGAAGTCGGGACTGAACAGCGCCGCCCGCTCGCTCTCCGGCAAGAGGGCCACCGAGCGCAGGTAGCCGTGCACGGTGTCGGTGGCGAGCGCCTCGAGCGTCGCCTTGGCCCGCAGCGGTCGCGGCGCCCACTCCAGCCTCGGCCAGGCCCGGGCCAGGGGGCCGAGCACGCGGCGGCGCAGCGTCGCCGGCAGCCAGGCCTTGACCAGCTCCTCGCGCCGGTGGAACGGGTAGCGGCGGTAGCCGGCGAACACCTCGTCGCCACCGTCGCCGGTCAGCGCCACCTTGACGTGCCGCCGCGCCAGCCGGCTGACGAGGTAGGTGGGCAGCGCCGAGCTGTCGGCGAACGGCTCACCGTAGGCCGCCGCCACCCGGTCGAGCAGCCCGGCGGCGTCGATGTCGACGCGTTCCTCGTGGTGGATCGTGCCGTAGCGCCGGGCGACGGTGCGGGCGTGCGGCGTCTCGTCGAAGGCCGGGTCGGCGAAGCCGATGGTGCAGGTGGTGACCGGGGTGCCCGAGGCTTCGGCCATCAGCGCCACCACGCCGCCCGAATCGACCCCGCCGGAGAGGAAGGCGCCGAGCGGCACGTCGGCCACCATGCGCAGGGTGACCGATTCCTTCAGCCGGTCGAGCAGCTCGTGGGCCAGATCGTCGAGGCTACCGTGATGCGAATCGCTGAACCGCGGCCGCCAGTAGCGCCGCGGCGCCGGCAGCGCCTGGCCGGGGCGCAGCGTCAGGTGGTGGCCCGGCGCCAGCTTGCGGATGCCGCGGTAGATGCTCTTGGGGTCTGGCACGTAGCCATAGGTGAAGTAGTCGGCAACGGCCTCGAGATCGAGCTCGGGCCGGGTGGGCAGGCCGGCCAGGACGGCACCGATCTCGGAGGCGAAGAGCAGGCAGCCGTCCGGGGCGCAGCCGTAGTAGAGCGGCTTCTCCCCCAGCCGGTCGCGCGCCAGGAACAGCGTCCGCTCGGCCGTATCCCAGAGCGCGAAGGCGAACATGCCGCGCAGCCGGTCGAGCACGGCCGTGCCCCAGGCCCGGTAGCCCTCCAGCAGCACCTCGGTGTCGGAGCGGGTGCGAAAGTGGTGGCCCCTGCCCTCGAGCTCGCGGCGCAGGCTCTGGAAGTTGTAGATCTCGCCGTTGTAGGTGACGACCAGGCGGCCGTCGGGGCTCGCCATCGGCTGGGCGCCCTGGGCGAGGTCGATGATCGCCAGCCGCCGGTGGCCGAGGCCGATCCCGTCGCGCCGCATCATGCCGTCGCCGTCCGGGCCGCGATGGCGGAGCGCCTCGGTCATCCGGGCGAGGCGTGCCGGGTCGATCGGGCGCGCCCCGGCGAGATCGAAAATGCCGGCGATGCCGCACATGCCGGGCTAGCCTCCCGCCGCGTCGGGCACGGCCGCCCGATCCGTCTCGCCCTCCCCGGCGAACATGGCGAGGTAGCGGTCGAGGCCCGCGGCCTGCGCGAGGAACGCCTCGAGCGCCACCAGGGCCTGGCCCGCAGCGCCGTGGTCGAGGGTGCTGACCGCGACAATTGCCGCCGGCCGGTGCCGGCCGAGCATGCGGTCGCCGAACTGCAGCCACTTGGCGTGCCAGCGATCCGCGGTGAAGGTGCCGTCGACCCAGTACCACCAGAGCACCTCGCGCCGCTGCCCGTGGCCGAGCAGCCGCTCGTGCCGCAGCCTGGCCGGCAGGCCGGCCACCGTCGCGGCGTGCCACCCCTCCGCCGCGCGCGACCAGCGCTGGCCGTCGGCAATCCTGTTGGCATAATTGACCACCTCCGCCCCCTGCCGCTGAAAGGCGAAAAAGGCGATGAACAGGTCGACCTGCCCGGTCTCGCCGCGATAGCTCTCGAGCAACTCCGCATCGGCGTTGGCGATGCGCGGCCGCCATTCCGGCGCGGCAGCCAGACGCTGCCAGGTGGTGTCGAGAGCGATCGCCGGCGTCGTGACCGCCGGCACCCCCGGGGGCGAGTCGATCACCAGCCGCGCATAGGCCGGGCCGGCCAGCAGGAGCGCCACGGCCGCCGCCGCGGGCCACGCTCGGGCCAGCCCGCCCGGCACTGCCGCAGACGTGGCCGGCGAGGCTTCGGGCGCGGCGCTCCTGCTGGCCGGCCGCCGGTCGGCGAACAGGCTGCCGAGATAGAGGAGCAGCAGCATGATCACCGTGAAGAAGCCCCAGCCGTAAACCAGGTGATCGACGCCGGCCGCGTATTCGTTGTCGGTCAGGTAGGCGATGTAGATGATGCCGAAGGCGCGCAGCGCGTTCGCCAGAATCGGCACGACCACGGCGAGCCCCAGAAAGACCATCCACTTCCAGGGTCGCGTGAAGGACAAATAGGCGAAGAGGGTCGCCACCACGACGTTGGCGATCAGGAACCGGATGCCGGCGCAGGCCTCGGCCACGTGGAAGAGGCCCGACGGGGTCTCGATGAAGAAGCCGCTGTGGAACACCGGCACGTCGACGAGGCGCAGCAGGGCCACCGCGAACCGCGCGGTCACCTCCTGCAGCGGCGGCACGAGGAACTCGCCCTCCGGCACCATGAAGAAGAGGAACAGCAGCGGAAACGCGACCAGCCGCGCCACCCGACGGCCGAGCACCGTCACCGCGACGCCGACCAGCATGCCGACCACCGCGACATGCTGGATCGCCTGGGTCGACGCCGCCTGCCCGACCAGCCACAGCGGCACGAAGCCGCCGAGGACGAGCAGCCCGAGCCCATCCTGGCGCGGCACCATGGCGGCGAGTTCGCGGCGCCGCAGCCAGACCAGCCCGAGGCTGATCGGCAGGATGACGAAGCCGTGGTGGTAGGTGGCGGTCAGCCACCAGATGCGCGGCAGGGTCTGCCAGGTCTGCCAGAACAGGCCGAGCACCAGCGCCAGCATCAGGGCCAGGAGCCAGCCCGCCCTGCGCCATGCCCCTATGCCGCTTGCCGTGGCGCGCATCGCTTCAGCCCACCTTGGACGGCGAGAGGTGCAGCGCCGCCGCTGCCGCCGGGACGGCCGGAGGCTCCAACCGCCGCTGCTGCAACGCCGGAGCGAGGAGGCCGTCGAGGACAGCGAGGCACTTCGGCCAGCGATAACGTGCAAGGACGTGCCGCCGGGCGGCGGTGCCGAGGCGTTCCCGCCGCAGCGGATCGGCGAGCAGCTCCACAAGGGTCGCATCGGTCGTCGCCGCGTCGTCGGCGAGCAGGACATGTTGCCCCGGTGTCGCCTCCAGCCCGGTGAGCGCCTGCGTGGTGGCGACCACCGGCTTCGCCATCGCCATGGCCTCGAGCACCTTGTTCTGCACCCCGCAGGCGACCCGCAACGGGGCCACGACGGCATCGCCGGCGGCGAGCCACGGGCGGATGTCGGGCACCCGGCCGGTCACGATGATGCGGGGGTCCGAGGCCAGTCGGGCTACCGCCGTCGTGGGCCGCGCGCCGACGATCAGGAGCCTGAGCCCGGGCAGAGCCGACCAGAGGCGCGGCAGGACCTCCCCGGCGAACCAGCCGACCGCGTCCACGTTGGGCCAGTAGTCCATCGCACCGGTGAAGACGAGGACGGGCCCGTCGGCCAGGGCGGCCGCCGGACGATCGGTGCGGCGTGCGGGATCGAAGTAAGTCGTGTCGACGCCGTTCTCGATGCAGTGGATCCGGGCAGCCGTGGCCCCGCAGCGGCGGCGCAGCGCGGCCGCGTCGACCTGCGAGACCAGCAACGCCAGATCGACCTCGGCGAGGATCCGCAGCTCGGCGGCCGTCAGCAGCCGCGCCTCGCGCCGGTAGAGCCAGGCGGTCGGCGGTGACCGCCGCGCCGCATATTGCCCCCACTTGTCGGAGTCGAGGTCGACGAGATCGACCACCCGCAGGCTTCGGCTGTCGGCGCCCCGCAGGTACGGCGCCATGGCCGACGAGAACGCGACCTCGACCGCCGGCCGGGCTGCTGCGCGGGTCTCCGCGACCCAGGCGGCCAGGCGGCGGCTGCCGAAATAGGCGAAGGTCAGCGGCTCGCCGGTGACGAGGTTGCGCAGGCTGGACCAGCGCTGCCGCCGCGGCCGGAGCGGCACCGCGCAGACGCTCGCACAGCACGCCTCGAGATGCGACAGATGCCGCCAGTCGGCGGGGTCGTCGACGAAGCAGCCGAGATGCACGTCGAACCGCTCGGCCAGGTGCGCGAGCAGATGCCACGAACGGATCTTGTCGCCCTTGTCCGGCGGAAAGGGGATGCGGTGGGCGAGGAACAGGAGGTCGGCCATGGTCAGCCCAGCTGCCGCGCGATGAGCGGCCCGAGACGATTGGCCACGGGCAGTGGCAGGCGGCGCCAGGCGTCGACGAAGAGGCGGTAGCGCGGGTTGTTGGGGTTGACGTCGGGGAGCTGCCGGCGCTTGACGAGGTGGTACTGATAGTTGAGCGGCTCCGGCGCGAACCCCCAGTAGCACTTGTAGTCGAAGGCGCCGGTGCCGGCCTTGCTGCGCCCGAAGTCGAACTGTCTGACGCCGCGCTCCACCGAGCGGCACATCAGCCGCCAGTAGAGCAGGTCGTAGGCGTGCAGGCCGCGCGCCGCCGGCACCGCACCGCCGTAGTATGGCAGCACCTCGTCCTTGAAGAAGAAGCTCAGCAGCGCGGCCACATGCCGGCCGCCGGCGACGATCGCCGAGAAGTCGACGACGTCGCCGAACTCGTCGACCACCGCCTCGAGGAAACGCCGGGGGAACACCGGTGTGCCCAGGTCGCGCAGGCTGATCGCGTAGGTCCGATAGAAGGCCTCGGGCTCGATCCCCGCCAGGTAGACCGCACCGTTGGTCAGGCTCTTGCGGATGTCGGCGCGCTTCTTGCGCGGCACGCGGCGGAGATTGTCCGCCTCGAGCGGCAGCAGCTCGCGGCGAAAGCCGGCATAGAGCGAGGCCTTGGTGGGCCACCCGGCGACCGCCGGCTGCCGGCTGCGCAACTCGAGGTAATCGACCTCCAGGCGTTCGGCGAGCGCGGCGGAGGCCGTGGCGAGGGCGACGCGCGCGCTGTCGTCGACTGCGAGAATGCCACCGTAGACGAAGAAGCCGGTCGAGATCAGTGCATGGCCGAACAGCGCCGTCTTCACCTCGATGAGCGGCAACAGACCGGCCGGCCGCTCGCCGTCCCAGGCCATGAGGTAGTGCGGTCGGTAGCCGTAGGCGCGCTCGACGACCCGCCGCCAGCCGCTGCGATGGAACAGCGTGGCCTCGGGATGCGCGGCGACGAAGGCCTCCCAGGCCGGCTCGTCAGCGTCGGTGAACGGTCGAACGATCATCGCCCGAACCTCGTCTGCCGGCCGGCCGGCGAGGCCGCCGGCGTCCAGGCCGGATGCTCGGCGGCCAGATCGAACGCCTCGTCGATTCGGCCCCAGCGGAAATCCCGCAGCACCCGGACCAGCTTGTCCTCCATCCGCGACAGGTTGACGTAGTGGCGCAGCCGCGAGCGCAGCGGCAGCCCGCCGACCCGCGGCTGCCCGGGATCGATCTCCCAGGGATGGAAGTAGAACGCCGCCGGACGCCGCTCGCGGCTGGCGTGGCGCCTGAGGCACCAGCCCGACCAGGCATAAGGCATCAGGCGGAAATAGCCGCCGCCGGCGCAGGACACGCGGCGGCCGAGATCGAGCGTCGCCACCGGAATCTCGACCAGGGCCGTCGTCGTCGGCCGGAACGGATGGCGGGGGGCGAGGGGCAGGCCGTAGTGGTCGTGCGGAATCGGATGCAGGCTCGAGCTGTAGGCATAGCCGGCGGCCTCCAGCACCTCGTACGCCCACCACTCCCGCGCCCCGATGGAGAAGCTCGGGGCCCGGTAGCCGCGCACTGCGACCCCGCCCTGGTCCTCGAGCAGCAGCCGGGCGGCGTGCACGTCGGCGTGGAACGCGTGACGGTCCAGAACGCTCACCTTGTCGTGTGCATGGCCGTGGCTGGCGAGTTCGTGGCCGGCGGCGACGATCGCCGGCACCAGCCGCGGATAGGCCCGCGCCACCCAGCCGAGCACGAAGAACGTGGCCTTGATGCCGGCCCGGTCGAAGAGCTCGAGGATCCGGTCGGTGCTCGCCTCGACCCGCGACGGCCAGTGCGGCCAGTCGGCCTTGCTGATCGCTGCCGACAGGGCCCAGGCGTGAAAATACTCCTCCACGTCGACCGACATGGCGTTGGTGACGTGCGCGGCGGCCGAGGCAGCCGTGTACTCAGTGCGGGCGCGCATCGTCGGTCACCTTGGGGTCAACCCGGCGACGCCGCGCCACGAGGATCGCGACCGCGTCGACGACCTCCGACAGGATCGCCTCGAGCCGCTCCAGCCGCGCCTCCAGGGCAGGCGGGACAGGTGCCGCGCCACGCACGAGGCCGGTCGGCCGAGCCGCCCCGTTGCCGTGGGCCGGGCTCGTCCCCGGGGCACCGGGGGAACCGGCGAAATCCGCCTCCAGGTCCTCGACCACAGCGGCACAGTCGGCCTCGTCCAGAGTCTCGCGCTGCTCCAGCGCGCCGAACAGCAGGAGGCGCCCGACCAGCATGTTGATGAGCCTGGGCACGCCGCCGGTCGCCTGGTGAATGGCCGCGAACAGGCCTTCCGCCAGCCGCGGCCGGCCCTGCCAGCCGGCGATCGACAGGCGATGCTCGATGTAGCGATGCGTCTCCTCCGCCGAGAGCGGCTCGAGATGGCACGAGGCCACGACCCGCTGGCGGAGCTGCTCCAGCTCGGGCCGCTCGAGGACGGCGCGAAAATCGGACTGCCCGACCAGAAAGCACTGCAGGCCGGGCAACCCGGTGCGCCCGGCGTTGGACAGCATGCGCAGCTCCTCCAGGGTGACGAGCGGCAGGTTCTGCGCCTCGTCGACAATCAGCAGCACGGCCTGGCCCCGTGCGCGCCGCTCGGCGATGAAGCGGGCGATCAGGTCGAGGAGGCTGGCCTTGTCGTCGCTCGCCGGCGCCAGCTCGAACGACCGGGCGATCAGCCGGAGCACGTCGTGGTCGTCCAGCCGGCTGGTGGAGAACCGGGCGACGACGACGTCCTGCCCCTCGATCCGGGTCAAGAGATGGGCGATGACCGTCGACTTGCCGGTGCCGACATCGCCGGTCAGCACCGCGAACCCCTCGCCCTCCCGGAGGCCGTACTCGAGATAGGCAAGCGCCCGCCGATGCGTCTCGCTGGCGAAGAAGAACTGCGGATCCGGCGTCAGCCGGAACGGCGAGGCGGTCAGGTTGTAGTGGCTCTCGAACATCGGTCCTCAACCGGCGCGGGTGCCGAAACGGCACAGGAAAGGCTCCAGCGCGGCGAGTTGATCGTCGCGCGAGAGGCCGGCGGACGTCGCCGACGGCAGGTCGGCGAGCCGACCCTGCTGCCGCTTCTCGTCGATCCAGCAACGCAGCTGCCGCGCGATGGCGTCGGGATCGTTGGAGAACAGCCCCGCGCGCCGCTCCCGGACCAGCCGCGCCGGGATGCCGGCCAGAGGGCCGAGCCCAAGGATCGGCCGGCGTGCCGCCAGATACTCGAAGACCTTGCCCGGAACGTTGCCGTCGTCGGCAGGGTCGTTCCATTGCAAGAGGAGGAGGACATCGGATTCCCGCTGCAGTCGCAGCGACTCGCGATACGGCACCGGCGCGTGCGTCTCGACGAAGTCGGCGACGACATGGCGCCTGACCTGCTCGGCAAGGTAGTCGAGATGCTGGCCGTAGAAGACGAGCCGCAGCTCGTCCGGTGCGAAGTCGCCGTGCCTGACCGCCTCGAACAGGGCACCCGGATCGCGCCGCTCCGGATAGACCGTGCCGGCGTGCAGCAGCCGCAACGGCAGGCCGGGCGGTGCCGCGGCCGCGGCCAGACCCTCCCAGACCGACGGGTCGAAACCGTTCATCACGGTCGCGACCGGCACGTGGAACTTGGCGGCGAACGCCTGCGCCCAGGGCTCGGAGACCGTGACCACGGCCGCAACGCCGCGCATCGCCAGCCGCTCGAGCCAAGCGTCGACGCGCCGCCGCCAGGATGCTCCGACGCGATAGGGGTCGTCGGCCCAGCGGTCCCGAAACTCGGCCACCCACGGGATGCCTTCGGCACGGGCGACCCGGCCGACGCCCACGAAGGGCGAGAACGGCGGTCCGCTGACATAGAGCAGGTCCGGCCGCCATGTCGCGCAGAGGCGCCGCAGCGCGGCGGTCATGGCCGCCAGCCAGCCGACCTGCTTGTCCGGAAAGTGCTGGACGTCCGCACGCACCTGCGACAACCGCCGGCGCCAGGTGGGCCGCGGTGTCGTCGCGCCGGCGGCGCCACCGCCGGCCGGCCGCCGCGCCGCGGGTGCTGCGCCTCGCCCGGGGCGCGCCGTACGCTCGATGCGGGCCGGCTCGAGCTCGACGGCAAGCGACAGGTCGCCGGCGTCGGGCTCGACCGTCAGCACGCGCACATCGTGCCCACGGCCGGCCAGATAGCCCGCCATCCTGCCGAGCCGGACCGCCGCGATGGCGTTGGCCGGCGGAAAGTACCAGGTGACGAGCAGGATCTTCACCGCGGTGCGCCCCGGGGTCGGCCAGCGGTCATCTCACGGCCCTGGCACGGCTGGGCTGGCGGCCGGCATTCGCCGCGACGCCGCGACCATGCAACGACCGCTGCGACAACGACACGAGCAGCGCTGGAGCTTCCATCGGCACAGCCACCTAGTTCGCCAACCCAACCGACCCGGCATTTAAAGCTCCAAAAACAATCTGCTCGATTATTGTGATCGAACTTAACGCATCACTACAAAAGCCGTCGATCTCATAACATTGCGCTTGCCACAATCTTCTGCCTTGTCCATTTTCGTCGACATCATTGAGTCGTCAGTCATCAGGCCCTGCATTTTCTTGCAATCTGCTCGGGCACCAAAACAACAATTTGACAACATCTGGCTTTTCCCCATCATTATTTCTTTGAGCACGGTTCGCCGCGATCATTGCGGCATCCGACACAGATTCAAATGCGCAGAAGGAATGCGACGGTCGATCTCTTGTTGTAGTCTGATCCAAACGAGAGCAGCAGCAGCCGATATCAGCGCTGCGAACGCGACCCGACCACGACTCCAGCACCGCTGGTCGCCCATCATGATGGTGTCGACCGTGCATAGTACCCCTGATCGTTGCCACCGAACGGAGAGGGGCTCCGGTTGAGGACCAGCGACACCTTGTCGTCCGCCGCCAGGGCGTCGAGCGCCGAGCTCACGAGCTCCTGCGTTGCCTCGCCACTCGGCACGACCAGCACGATGTGATCGGCATAGGGAACGAGGACATGGGCCTCGGTGGTCGCCAGCAAAGGCGGTCCGTCGATGATCACCAGGCGGTCCGGATAGCGCTTCGCGACGTCGCGCATCAGCGCCGCCATCTCGGGCTCGCCGAACAGGCTGGCAACGGAACGGGGTCGCTTGCCGGCCGGCAGCACCGAGAACGGCAGCGTCTCCTCCCTGAACAGACACTCGGCCAGCGGCAGGCTCGGGTTCTGCAGCCGGTCGCTCAGGCCATGGCGCACCTCCAGGCCGAGCGCCGCGGCGACCTTCGAGGTGAACATGTCGGCGTCGATCAGGAGGACGTTGACCTCCTCCTCGAGCACCAGGCTCAGCGCCAGGTTGACGGCGGTGAACGTCTTGCCGTCGTTCGATTTCGCCGAGGTGACGAGCACCATGTTGTGGCCCGGCTGGGCCGGCGCGCCGCTGTTGACCTGGCGATGGAAGAAGTCGAGCTGCCGCAGCAGCGAGCGCTTGATGGCGCCGATCTCCAGCGCGAGCTGCGAGCGCAGCGTCCGTGGGGTGATGAAACCCTGGCGCGCCAGATGCCGCGGGTTCAGCTTGAAGCGCTGCACCGTGGCCTTGGGCACCGGCGCCGCAGCGGCCGCCGGGCCAGACCGGTCGGTGGGGTGGCCGTTGACCGGCGCCCCGACCGTCGGGCGCCGGGCAGGCCCTGCCGGCGCCGACGGCACACCGGTGCCCCGCATGGCGCGCTCGATCAGCCGCATCGGCGCGTCCTCGAGCGGCTGGCGGCCCTCACAGATACGGCTCCAGCCGCGCGGCGAGATCGGCCCGCAAGCTCGCGGCGAGGTCCGTCAGATCGGGTTTCTCGGGCGCCAGCTGGAAGAGATAGAACAGGCCCCCGAACACCACGAGCAGCGCGGCCACGCCGGAGCCGAACGACGCCAGCTCCAGCGTCCGCAACCGCCGCGCTACGCTGGAGCGCACGACCGAGATGGCCCCCAGCACCGGCAGGCCGAACGCCTGCTTGAGCTGCGCCGTGGTCCGCAGACTGTCGTCGAACTGCACCCGAACGAAGGCGAGGGCGAGCCCTGCACCGAGGCCGAGGACCAGGACCGCCGCCATCATCATGCCGTGGGGCGGCCCGCTCGGCCGCACCGGCACCACCGGCGGCTCGACGATGCGGAACTCGATCCGGTTGGTTTCGGCGTCCAGCCTCTGGGCCATCAGCGCCGACTCGCGCCGCTGGATGAGCGCCTGGTACTGCGTCAGCAAGACGTCGTAGTCGCGGGTCAGTCGCGTCAGATCCGCCTCCACCTCCGGCACGATGCCCACTCGAGCGGCCAGGCGCTCGATCTCGGCATCGACGAGAGCGATGCGCCGGCGCAGATCGACGATCATCAGCTCGGTGCTCTCCAGCTCGCCCGCCACCTGGTCGTAGACGCCGTTGCGCACCTGCGGACCGCCGCTGCCGCCCCGGCCCTCCCGCTGCTCCTCGACGATCGCCGCCGCCTGCTCGATCAGACCGCGCAGCGAGCGGATGTCCGGATGCTGCTCCGTGTAGGTCAGCAGCAGCTGGTCCAGCCGCTCCTGCAGCGCCGACAGCCGCTGCTCCGCCACCGTCGGACCGACGGCGGCAGCGGCGGCGCTCAGGAAGCGCGGGGTCGAGGCCAGCCGCAGCCGGAGCTGGTCGCGGCGCCAGATCAGCGAATCGAGCTCGCTGGCCATGAGGCGCGCATTGCCCTCGGCGCCTTCCAGCTGGCGCTGCAGCCGATCGACACCGCCCAGCTCCTCGGCGTGCGCGCGCCGGAACTCGGCCACCCGCAGCTCCGCGTCGCGCAGCTTCCGCTCGTACTCCGCGATCTGACCGTCGATGAAGCCGCGCGCCGTGTCCACATCGCGCTGACTCACCCCGAGATTCTGCTCGACGAAAATCTGCAGCGCCGCATCCACCACGCGATGGGCGCGCTCCGCGTCGACCGACTCGTAGCTGACCTTGAACAGATTGCGGGCGACCGCGGTCACCCGGACGTCGCGTGTCAGCGCCGCCACGAGACTCTCGCGGCCGCGCGCGTCGTCCACCCCGAGTTCGCTCTCGAGATTGGTCATCCGCACAAGCTGCTCGACGTTCGGCCGCGACAACAGCGTCCGGCGCATCATGTCGACCTGCCGGTCGATGTCCTGCGTGACCGCGATGCCCTGCATCAACGGCCCGAGAATGGACTCCGTGTCGACATAGACCTGGGCGTCGCTGGTGAACCGGTTGGGCAGCGTCGCGACGAACGCCCAGCCGCCGAGGCAGACGAGCCAGGCGACGAGCAGGATGCTCCAGCGCCGCTGCCACAGGCCGGCGAGGTAGAGCTCGATCAGGGGCCTGAGGTTATCCACGATCGCCACCCGCCTTCAGAGGAGGCCCTTGGGGACCAGGATGATGTCGCCCGGCAGCAGCCGGACGTTCGCGGTGACGTCGCCACGGCTCAGGAGATCGTCGAGGCGCAGGCTGTAGACGTCCTTCTCCGGACCCGCACCGCGGATCAGGCGGGCGTCGTTGCCGGAGGCGAACTCGCTCAACCCGCCCACGGCGATCATCGCGTCCAGAGCCGTCATGCCGGTGCGATAGGGGATCGTCGCCGGGGCACCGGTCTCGCCGACCACCCGCACGGTCTGCCCGCCGACGGCCCCGAAGCCGGTCACGATGACCGACACGACCGGGTTCTGGACGTAGGCCCTGAGCGCCTCGGCGATCTCGACCGACAACTCGTCCGGCGTCTTGCCAGCGGCCACGACCTCGCCGACCAGCGGCAGGGAGATCCGGCCGTCGGGCCGCACCGGCACCTCGGCGGACAGGTCCTGTGCCCGCCAGACGAACACCCGGAGATTGTCGAGCGGGCCGATCTCGTAGAGATCGGTCGGCCCCGCCTCGGCGCTCGGTTCGGCCGGCGCCTCGGGCGGCCGGCTGCAGCCGACGGCGACGAGCACCAGCAATGTCAGCAGGGCATGGCGGCAGGCCGCGATGCGCCATGATCCAGACCGACCGGCTCGTCTTCTGAACATCCCGCCCCCTCGCGACCGACACGGCATCCCACGTCGAGCGTCGCCCACGACAATCCGCAAGGCCCCACTCAGGTGACCGATTAGCGAGTTTTCGGTCCTCTGTCATGATGATAACGTTACCCTGCACCCTGCGTCATATCATAGGTCGCAGGAAAAATCAGGGCGTTCTCGCGCAGGGCCAAATCGACCGTGGGCGCATGCTTGTCTTGTTCTCTTTTGAGGCTAACAAATGCTAGAGCCTATCAATCAGGAGATCGAAACATGCCGCTAAAGACCTTAACGCTGCTGGGCGCCTGCCTCCTTGGCATGGGGCTGAGCGCCGCCGGCTGCTCGCCCACGGCCCTCTACGAGAGCGACGAGGTGTTCTTCGCGGCCGGCGGTGGCGGGCCGGCGCGACGGCCGTCGGGTGCCACCGGCAGCAGTGGCGGTGGCGGCGTGGTCGTGCATGCGCCCCCCCTGCCGGCGGCGGACGACCCGGCCGTCGTCGCCCGGTTCCTGGTACGCGCCGACGGTCCCCTGGCCCTCGGCCAGAGCTTCACGCCGGGAGCGCTGCGGCCGGCCGACCGGGTGATGCTCCGCCTCGGCGAGCAGAGCCTGCCGGCCGACCTAGTGGTGCTGGCGACCCACCCCGACGGCTCGGTGCGCCACGCGGTGCTCAGCACGACGCTGCCGGGTGGCATGATGCGTCGCGGGACGCCCGCGCTGCTGGTGCGGCTGCCTTAGCCGGTACAAAAAAGGCGGCCCGAAGGCCGCCTTTCTGAGCGGGGCGATGGTCGCAACTCGTCAGGCGACCAACTTATCCACCTGTCTCCGACGGCGCACCGCGAAACCGAGTCCTGCCAACCCGACCCCGAGAACGGCAAGCGTAGCCGGCTCCGGGACGGCTATCGTGACGGCATCGACGCTGACCGTGCCCGTACCTGTTGCTGCGAAAGTCGTATCATTAGTGATCCGATACCCACCCGAAACAACAGGCACAAGCGCGAAGCTGGAAGTCGCCATCTGGGGGCCGGTTCCAATAGTTATATTGGTGGTACTACCAAGCGTTGCGCCGCCTCCGAACGGTTGCAGTGAAACGGTTTGCGTCGTTGTGCCGGCCGCGTTGTTGTTTGTCGTAAGGTTCGCAATCACGTCGGTGACCGGATCGGGTGAAACGAAATCATTTCTGGCAACAATTCGGATCGAGGTCGGCGCCGTCAATGTAATGCCGCTAATAGCGATGTCGATCTCACCACCTTCGAATGAACTGGTGATGTTGGCGCCGGCAAACTGCGTGCCATCAAAGCCAAGCCCGGTAAGGGTCGTAACGATTACGTCATCGGCGCCAGATAGATCGTTTGCGTCATTGTCCACAATAGTGCCCAGCAGGATACCATTTTGGTAAAGATCCAGCTCAAGAACAGCATGGGCCGGGCTCGTAGCGGCGACCGCGCCTAGTGCCACGGCACCGGTCGCTATCAGCGCAAACTTGTTCATCTTTCGTTTCCCAAAAAGTGTGTTGGCAACTCACCGGCCGCGCCAGGCCCCGTATGCTCTTGGGCATGATTCGTGCCAAAGTGACGAAGTGAGTGATTTCAGTTAGTTAATGCTGCAGAAAGATGGTGGGCGCAGCTCAGAACTGTAAGTTGTGCTTTACGGTCTGAAGAAAAACTTTACACCCCGCCGAGCCAAGCGCGCCCCATTTCGACCAGTTCCGCCGCACGCTGCTGCGCCGCCTCGAGCGGGCCCGCGAGGTCGAGCGCGTCGCCCCAGAGCCAGCCGGCCATGCCGGCGAGCAGCGCCAGGGCGACGAGGCCGAAGGCCGACCGCCACCGCGTGCGCTCGCGCGCGAGCTCGGCGCGCAGCCGCCCCGCGATCGTCTCGGCATCCGGCGCGGGCAGCGCACGGACGGCCTGGTCGAGCGCCGCCAGCGCCCGGGCCGTGTCGGCGATACGCGCCTCGAGCCGCTCCAGCCGCTCCGCCAACGGCACGCCGTCGGGCGCCGCCTCGGCCCCGGCGAGCGGCGCCACCGCAGCGCCGGCCTCGCCCGCCACGACGGCGCGCAGCCGGCGCACCGCCTCGTCCAATTCTCCAACGTCCCTCATTCCAAATCCCTCGTTGCGGGCCGCGCAGCCGCACCCGATGGTGCGGCCCTCGATCGACAGCCGCGCGGCCGTTGTCCATTCACATGGTTCTGTGACAAAAAGTGGCGTCATCTCGCGAAAAGTTCTGCCTGCCGCTGCATGCGGGTATGGCCAGCAGGGGCGGCAAGGCCCGTTGAGCATGCTCGGCACATCGATCGACACGGCCCGCATCCGCACCGCGCTCGCCGGCCGGATCGACGGCAATCCCCGGATCGAGGGGCCGCTCGCGGTCGACGGCACGGCGCGCATCTATCGCCTCACCGCCGGTCCCGACAGGCGGCGCTTCGCGGCCAAGCTCTGCCAGGACCCGGCCGATGCAAAGAGGCAGTTCGCCGCGCTCACCCGGGCAGCGGCGGCGATGCACGGCCCGCAGGACGACGGCCTGCGGGTGCCCTGCCCGCTGGCGCTGGCCGAGGCGGAAGGGCTGCTCGTGATGGAGTGGATCGACGGCCGCAGCCTCGCCGATCTGCTGCGGACGCCGACGATCCGACCGGCTGCCGTGCTCGACGGCGCGGCACGGGCCGGCGCCTGGCTCGCCCGCTACCATGCCATCGGACCGGTGGAGGCGGCACCGTTCGACCATGCGGCGGCGCTGGGCCGGCTGGAGGAGGTGCTGGACGGCCTCGGTGCGGACGATGCGCTCCCGGCTGTCGTGCTGGCCTGGCTCGGGCGGCTGCGCCGGGCGGCGGGCAACGGCGGCAGGCCTGACCTCCCGGTCCGCCTCCATCACGGTGATTTCAAGCCGGCCAACGTGCTGCTGACGTGCGACGCGGTCTACGGGATCGACGTGCACGGCCAGTACCGCAGCAGCGTCGCGCAGGACATCGTCCATTTCCTGGTCGACATGGAGCTCGCCTGCCTTCACCCCCTGGGCTGGCGCCTGCTGCCCTGGCGCCGGGCCCTCGTCCGTCGCTTCCTCGCCGGCTACGACATCGGCCGCTGGCCCGGCCTCGACGCGGTTGTCGCCTGGCTGCGCCTGCACGAGATCGCGCGGACCTGGGCGAGCTTCCAGGCCGAATGGCCCGCCGGCGGGCGACGGGCCTACGCCGCCGCCTGCCTGCGGCTGCTGGCGCGAGCCTCGCCTCATCCGTGACGCTCGTCGCCCGCGACCGCCAGGTAGCGCACGACGACCCAGACGGCGACCGGCCAGGCATTCTGGTTGAGAACATCCTTGAGGCTCCACAACGGGTGCGAGCCCTGGGCGAGGTCGACCACCTCCATGGCGAGGCCGAGCAGCGCCCCCGGGACCAGCGCCGGCCACCACGACAGCGGCCGTCGCAGCGCCACGCAGAGCCCGAGATAGCTGGTCATTCCGATATAGACGTGGATCGCGTCGTTGGTCAGCGGCACGAGCGAGAGAATGTAACCCTTGAGATCCCAGAGCATCGGCGCTTCCGTTGGTGGTGGAGCCGCAGGACGCAGCCAGTGGCTCAGGGCACCGGTGCGGGCGCGCGGCCGGGCAGGGTCATCTGAACGTCGATCGCACGCAACTCGTAGACCCCCTCCCGCCGGCGCAGGTGGCAGACGGCGAGGCCGTGGGCCGGCGCGAAGAACACCAGATGGACGTTGCGCCGCCACCGGCCGCCCTGGGTCATCCGGTAGCCGATCCGGAAATAGGCGTCGGGGTCCGGCAGGGCCGCGCGCAATGCCGCCTCGCACTGGGCGAGCTCGTCGCGGCCCGCCAGTGCTGCCGCGCTCAGAAAGGCCACCGCGGCCACCGTCAGCCCGAGGGCGATCCGCCGGGTGCCGCTCGACAAGGTGAAGCGCCTCATCGCCTGCTGCCGTCGACCATCGCGTTGCGCATCACCGAGTATGCCATTCTGCCGATTACCGGTTTACCATCTGCCCTTTCGAAGCATCACAGCGTAGCGTCGAGTGCGCTGCACGCCGATACCTGCTCTCGACCGGGCTGGACCGTCACAGCATATGGCAAGACCCGCCGCTGCCTGCCAACAGAGTTTCAATGCCTCCTCCTCCTTAGCAAGATCATGGGTGCGACCACAATAGTGCAACCGAATTTCCTGATGGTCGGTGGCCAGCGTTGTGGCTCGACGTGGCTGGACAGCGCGCTCCGTGGACATCCCGAAATCTTCCTGCCGGGGCGCAAGCAGAGCTATTTCTTCGATTGCCACTACGAGCGAGGGATCGACTGGTATCTCGAGCGGTTCTCCGAGGCACGACCGCAGCACACGGCCATTGGCGAGATCGCGACCGGCTACTGCCTGGCCCACGCCGTTCCCCGCCTCGCCCGCCATCTCCCCGAGGCCAGGCTGGTGATGAGCGTCCGCCACCCGGTCGAGCGCGCCTACAGCTACTATCAGAGCCGTGCCGTCGTGCGTGGCTGGCGAAGCTTCGCCGAGGCCCTCGCCGCCGAGCCGCAGATCCTCGAGCGCGGCCGCTACATCGAGCAGATCGAGGCGCTGCTCGGCCACTACCCGCGCCAGCGCCTGCTGGTCGTCAACTTCGAGCAGCTGGGCCGTGACGGCCATGGCTATCTGCAGCAGATTCTCGCCTTCATCGGCGTCTCTACCGACTATCGCAGCCCGCAGGTGGGCAAGGTCGTGCAGACGGCGGCGTTCCCCCGCCTGCGCCGCACCCTGCGCCGGATCGGCGCCGGACCCGTCGTCGGGTGGATCGGCAAGAGCGCGCTCGGCGATCCGCTGCGGCGCTTCCTCGGCCGTTCGACCGCTCGCCGCTACCCGCCCATGCCGGCCGCCGAGCGTGCCGAGCTCTGCGCCTATTTTGCCTCCTGCAACGCCCGCCTCGCCCGGCTCACCGGGTGGGACCTCGGGCACTGGGACCGCTGATCGGCCAGGGTGCCGGGCGGCGATGAACGTGACGGGAATGCTCCCATGAAAGCCACCATCTGCGTCCTCGGCCTCGGCTATATCGGCCTGCCGACGGCCTCGCTCCTGGCGACCAAGGGCTACCGGGTGCTCGGCGTCGACGTGTCGCCGCGGGTGGTCGAGACGGTCGGCCGGGCGGAGATCCACATCCGCGAGCCGGACCTCGACATTCTGGTGCGCTCCGCCGTGCAGTCCGGGCAGCTCACCGTCGCCTCTGAGCCGCAGCCGGCCGATATCTTCATCATCGCCGTGCCGACGCCGCTGACCGCGGGCAAGGCGGCGGATCTCGGGGCGGTCGAGGCCGCCGTGGCGGCGATGGCACCGCACGTCCGCCCGGGCAACCTCGTCATCCTCGAATCGACCAGCCCGGTCGGCACCACCGAGACGGTGGTCGCCGGCGGGCTCCGGGCGGCCGGCGTCGACATGGCCGACGTGCATGTCGCGCACTGCCCCGAGCGCGTCCTGCCGGGGCGCATCCTGGTCGAGCTGATCGCCAACGACCGGATCGTCGGCGGCATCGACGCGGCCTCGACCGCGGCCGCGGCCGCCTTCTACCGCGCGTTCGTCAGCGGCGACGTCCTCGAGACCAGCGCCGCCGTGGCCGAGATGACCAAGCTCACCGAGAACACCTACCGCGACGTCAACATCGCGCTGGCCAACGAGCTCTCGATGATCTGCGACAGCCTCGACATCGACGTGTTCGAGCTGATCGAGCTCGCCAACCGCCACCCGCGGGTGAACATCCTGCAACCCGGCCCCGGCGTCGGCGGGCACTGCATCGCCGTCGACCCCTGGTTCATCGCCGCCCGCACGCCGGAGCAGGCGAAGCTGATCCGCACCGCCCGGCTGGTCAACGACAGCAAGCCCGACTGGGTGCTGGAACGGGTCCGGCAGAAGGCGGCGCGGTTCAAGCGGGCGACCATCGCCTGCCTCGGCCTCGCCTTCAAGGCCGACGTCGACGACCTGCGCGAATCGCCGGCGCTGGCCATCGTCCGCCGGCTCGAGGCCGAGGACGTGGGCGACCTCCTGGTCTGCGAGCCGCACCTCGCCGCGCATCCCGAGTTCCCCCTCGTCCCGCTCGACGCGGCGCTGGCCCGGGCCGACATCGTGCTGCTGCTGGTCGACCACAAGCCGTTCCGACAGATCAAGCCGATCAAGCTGCAGGAGAAGATCCTGATCGACACGCGGGGCGCCTTTCGCTGACCGGCGCTAGCTGTCGGCCGCCGCGGCGATCACCGTCTCGCCGGCGACCACGCGCTCGCCCTTGCCGACCGTGAAGGCCGGGCTGCCGGGGAAGTCGACCACCACGGTGCTGCCGAGCTGGATGCGACCGACGCGCTGGCCCCGGGCGAGCGTCTGGCCCTCGATCGCCGAGACCTTGAGCCGGCTCGCCGACCAGCTGGTGATCAGCCGCAGCCTGATCGGGCCCGCGGCCGTGGCGAGATCGATGACCGCCTGGACCGGGCCGGCCTTGCCGTCGAGCCAGGCCATCTCGTGGCTCTCGCTGCGGTCGCGGAAGAGCGAGACACCCTGGACTTCCACGCCGGTGACCCGGCCGGCCACCGGCGTGCGGACCACGTGGACGTCCCAGAAGGAGAGGCCGACGACGAAATACGTCGTCCCGTCCCTGGCGACGATGTCCTTGACCACGCCGTCGGCCGGGGCCACGGGGTCGTCGCCGGGCGGGACCGTCCGCTCGGGGTCGCGGTTGAAGAAGCGGACGAAGGCCGGGGCGAAGCCCTGCGATTCGACCCACGCCTTGACGAGGTCGGTGGGCCAGCGGCGGCGCGGCGGCAGGAGCGGGCCGACCAGCGGCGAGGGATGGGGCCAGCGCCAGACGAGCCCCGCCGCGGCCACGGCGGCGAGGGCCAGGAGCGCGAGCTGGAGCACGAGCACGGCGGGGCCGCTGCCGCCGTCGACCACGCCGGCCAGGAGCCAGAGCAGCGCCGCACCGGCGAGCGCCGCGGCGGCCGCCAGCAGGGCCAGCCGGCGGAAGGGCAGGCGCGCCAGCCGCCAGGCCAGGTCGAGCAGGACCAGGCAGAGGGCGGCATAGGCGACGACCACGACCGGAGCCCACGCCAGCCTGCCCGCCTCCCAGATCATCCCGCCCATGCCCGCTCCGACCCGTCGTTGTCGTCCCATCGCTGATAGCCGATGCCCGGCGGCGTGGGAACATCACGGGCGATCGGAGTCTCATGGTACGGCGGAACGGAATTGTATACCGCAAGGCGCGATTATCGGCCGTAAACTTTGTCCAAAAAGGCGCGCCGACTCCCGCCGCTCTTTTCACAATGCAACCTGTTGAAAACAGGCGTTTTTGGCGATCGCGGTCTTAGCGGGCCCCATCGGCGTAAAGCGCGCTTTACGGTGGCCCCGGCGGCGACGTCCGGTAAGCCTTTGTTTTTCTAACGATTCGCGAACTGGCACGCTGCTTGCTCTGAAACGGGCAAAGCAACGTGACGCCTCGCGGCGGGGAGACGACGATGAAGAAACTGCAGGCCCTTCTGATCGCCGGTGTGGCCGCCGGATCGCTCATGGCGGCGAGCGCGCACGCTGACGTCATCATCGACAACACAACCGTGCCGACCGACTTCACCATCGTGTTCGGCGGCAACATCGGCACGGTCGACGTCGACGGCCTCACTGGCGAAGCCGATTTCAGCTACACGGGCTTGACCGACTTCGACCTCGGCGGCGGCGAAACCCAGAATGCGTATGTTTTCGAGGTAACTCTCACGAATACGTCGGACACGGACATATGGACCAGTTCCCGTGTTGCAGCTCTGGGTTTTGATGTCGAATTGAACCCAGTTGACGGAGAAGTTACCGGGTCGACCGAATTCACCGCGATCGTGTTCAACAGTGCCTTTCCTAACCAGTTCGGCGCGGTCGACCTGTGCGTAAAGGGCGGTCAGGCCAACAACTGTCAGGGGGGCACTGGCGCCGGCTTGGCTATTGGTGAATCGGACACCTTCACCATCATCCTCGCCTACAACGCCCCGCCCCCGGGGTCGATCACGCTCAGCAACTTCGGCGTGCGGTACCAGTCGATAACGTCGAACCCGGACGGCAAGTACGGCACCACCTACACCGGCGCTTCGGGCACCGGCGGCGAAACCACGGTCCCCGAGCCCGCAACCCTGGCCCTGCTCGGCATCGGCCTGCTCGGCGCCGGCTACATGGCGCGGCGGCGGCGCTACGACGCCTGATCCAACGTCGCCCTCAGAGTTGACCAGGGGCGGTGGCCGCGAGGCCGCCGCCCTTCGTCGTTGGGGCGGGCAAGGTCGACGCGCCGGCGCCGTGCGCCGAGGTTGTGCCGGCGGCGTCCGCGGCCGGCGCGGTCGCAGCGTCGCCCGCCGAAGAGCCGGTGGTCGGGTCGTAAAGCCGGCTTTACACAGTGTAAAAATTCCTGTCGCCCGGGGCTGATGGACCGCCGCGGCGGCGTCGGTGCGCCCAGGCGTTCCGCGGTCGGGCGCACTCGCGGCATCTGGCACGGCGCTTGCTCCCATCGTGGCACATCAGCGACGGAGTGCCCGATGCTCGGCAGAACCACCGATTTCGTCTTTGCCCTCCTGCTCGCCGCCGGGCTCGTGCTCGCCGCCGCCGACGCCCGGGCGGTGCCGCAGACGGCGGACGTGCGGATCAACCCGAACGGGCTCTTCGCCGACCCCTCGCCGGGCTCCGTCAATCTGACCATCAACGTCAACGGGACCAACAAGGGTGTCGCCGCCGGCGCCTTCTCGCTGCAATACAAGCTGGAGAACACGGACGACTGGATCGATTTCCTCACCTACTGCCTCGAGCCCGACGAGCTCCTCGGTCTCTCCGGCAGCCAGGTGAAGCAGGGCACGCTGGTCCACGACATCGGCCAGACGAGCGAGTACGAAGCGGTCGCCGACGCGATTCGCAGCCTCTGGGCGACCCACTACCTGGACTCGCTGACCAGTGCCACGAAGAGCGCCGCCTTCCAGGTGGCTCTTTGGGACATCGCCTTCGACGGCGGCGACGGCCTCGGCACCGGCAGCTTCCGCCTCGCCAGCACGTCCACCGCGGTGCGCAGTCTGGCCGTCGCCTATCTGGACCCGGCGGGCTGGACGGCGACGCGATCGCTCGGGGCCATCCTGCGAATCGGCAACCAGGACTTCGTCGTGGAGGTGGCCGAGCCGGCGACGCTGGGCCTTCTGGCCGTTGGCCTCGTCGGCCTCGGTTTCGCCGCACGGCGACGCCGTCACGCCTGACCCGGTCCGCCCTGCCCGCTCAGGGCTCGACCTCGAGGATCTCGGGCAGGGGCTGCGGCACCCGCGCCGCGACCTCCGCCAACTGCGCCTCGATCGCCACGAGCCGCCGCTCCACGAGCGACAGCGCCAGGTGCTGCTCTGCGGCGGCGCCGGCCAGGAGCTCGGCCAGCCGGGCCTCCAGCACCCCGAGCTCGACCCGGATCGCCTCCGGCAGCGCCTCGGGTGCCACCTCGGCGGCGATCGGCGCGGGTGGCGCCGGCACCGTCGCCTCGGCCGTGGCGGCGGCCTCGACGACGTCGCGCAGGACGGCACCGGCGACGAAGCCCAGGGCGGCGACGAGGACGATGGTCAGCAGGCGCAGCATGGTCGGTCTCCCTCGCCTCGCCGGGTGCCCGACGGCGGCCCTATCCACGGGCGCGGGGCGGTCGATCCGGCTTTCGGGCCGCCGCCCGCCAGGCTATGACCGGGCATGCCGAGCCCCCCTCTTCCCCTGCGCTGAGCCGTCCGTCTTGCCGCCGCTGCGCATCCTCACCGTGTCCCACCTCTATCCCAATGCGGAGATGCCGCATTTCGGCGTGTTCGTCGAGAACCGGCTGCGGCATCTGGTGGCCAGCGGTGCGGTCGAGAGCCGGGTCGTCGCGCCTGTGCCGTGGTTCCCGCTCGGCTGGCCCGGGCTCGGCGCCTATGCGCGCTGGGCGCGGGTGCCGGTGCTGGAGGAGCGGTTCGGCATCACGGTCGACCATCCGCGCTATGCGGTGCTGCCCAAGGTGGGGATGCTGCTGCAGCCGGCAGCGATGGCGGCGGCGCTGCGCCGGCATGTGGCGCGGCAGTGCCGGGGCGGGGCCGGCATCGACCTGGTCGACGCCCACTACTTCTACCCGGACGGGGTGGCCGCCGTGCGCCTCGCCCGGGCACTCGGCAAGCCCGTGGTGGTCACCGCCCGCGGCACCGACCTCAACCTCCTGCCCGAGAAGCACCCGATCGTCCGCCGGCTGATCGTCCGGGCGGCCGAGGAGGCCGATGCGCTGGTCACCGTCTGCGCGGCACTCAAGGACGTACTGGTCGGCCTCGGCCTGCCCGAGGAGAAGGTGACGGTCCTGCGCAACGGCGTCGATCTCGAGCTCTTCCGGCCGCTGCCGCGCGAGGGGCTGCGCGCCGCCCTCGGCCTCGCCGGCCCCACGCTGCTCTCGGTCGGCCACCTGATCGAGCGCAAGGGGCATCACCTGGTGATCGAGGCCCTGGCGGACCTGCCGGGGCACACGCTCCTGGTCGCGGGCGAGGGCCCGGAGCGCCGGGCGCTCGAGGGCCTGGCCGCGCAGCGGGGCGTCGCCGGCCGGGTGCGCTTTCTGGGAGCCGTGCCGCACGCCCGGCTGGCCGAGCTCTACGCCGCGGCCGATGTCCTGGTCCTGGCCTCGAGCCGCGAGGGCTGGGCCAACGTGCTGCTCGAGGCCATGGCCTGCGGCACGCCGGTCGTGGCCACGGCACTCTGGGGGACGCCCGAGGTGGTCGATGCGCCCGCCGCCGGCCGGTTGATGCCCGAGCGCTCGGCCGCCGCCGTCGCCGCCGCGGCCAGGGCGCTCCTCGCCGACCCGCCCGAGCGCACGGCCACCCGCCTTCATGCCGAGCGGTTCTCCTGGGAGGCCACGACGGCGGGCCAGCTCGCCCTGTTCCGCCGGGTCGTGGCCGCGCACCGGGCCGGTGCCGAGGGTGCCACGGCCTGCGCGATCGTCTCATAGGACTGAACGCCTAGGGCAACGGTGCCGGGAGGGCGCGCTGAGACACTTTGCCGCACGGAGCCCCGCTGGGCAGCAGGGCCACGAGCAGCGCCTCGTAGCGTCGGACCATCAGGTCGATCCCGAAATGCTCTCGCGCGTGGCGCTGGTTCAGGGCGCCGAGGTGCTGCCGCAGCGCCGGGTCCGCGACGAGCGAGGCCAGGGCCGCTGCCGCCCTCGCCTCGTCGTGGGGGGCGACGACGAAGCCGCGGCTCGCCTCGGGCAGGAGGACGCGGACGTCGCCCACGTCGGTCGCCACGACCGGCAGCCCGGCCGCCATCGCCTCGATCAGGCTGTAGGGCATCTGCTCGGTGTCCGAGGTGAGCGCGAAGACGTCGAGCCCGGCCAGGACGGCCTCCGGCGCCGGGCAATGCCCGGTGAAGGTGACGCGATCCGCGATGCCGAGCGTGACCGCCAGCGCCTCGAGCCGCGGCCGCTCGCTGCCGTCGCCTGTGACCACCAGCCGCACCGGCGGGTCTGCGGGCAGGCTGGCGAAGAGCCTGAGCAGCCGGGCCACGTTCTTCTCCGGGCGCAGCATCCCGACCGTGCCGATCAGGCACTCGTCCGGCAGGCGACGCAGCCCGTCTGGCTCCGCCTTTGCGTTGGCGAAGCGGTCGAGAGCGATGCCGTTGGGGATACGCAGCACGCGCTCCCGGCGAAAGCGCCAGCGGTCGATGGCGATGCGCTCGAGCGTCCGCGACGGGACGACGATCAGGCTGTCGCCGGAAAGGGCGAGGCGGCGCAGCCAGACCCGCCGCGGCAGCTGCCGGGTGGCCTCGCCGGGGCCGAAGCCGTCCTCGAAATGCAGATGCGGGCAGGCAGGCCGCAGCCGGCGGGCGAGTGCCATCTCCATGGCGCCGAAATTGTAGGTCAGGAGCAGGTCGGGCGCAGCCTCGTCGAGCAGCCGCCGGCAGCGCCGCAGGTTGCGCCCGAGGCCGGTCCAGCCGCCCTCGAGGGCGAGCGCCTGCACCCGGCAGGCGACGCCGTCCGGCAGCAACGCCGCGGCATCGCTGCGCCCGTCCAGCGTGACGATGGTATGCCGGAAGCCGGGCCCGAGTGCCGCCATCAGCGCGACGGTGCGGACCTGGGCGCCGCCCAGGGCGAAGGACGGGAACACGTGGAGGAGGTGGCGGGGCGGTCGCATCGGGGTTCAGACGCCGCTGCCCGTATCGTCGAACGCGGCCACGACGAAAGCGCCTAGAGCCGGGACACCGCGTCCAGGAGGGCGGTGGCTCCGGCGCGCTCGATGAAGTCGACGTCGCGCTGGAGCAGGGCCTCGAGCAGGGCCCGCGCCTCGGCGACGTCGCCCGCCTCGTTCAGCGCGTAGGCGAGGTGGTACTGGACGTCCGGATTGTCCTCGAGCGCCGCGTGCGCCTCGCGCAGCAGCGGCAGGCCGGCCTCCAGATCGCCCTGTTGCACGAGGATCCAGCCGAGGGTGTCGGTGATCTCGGGCCGGTCGGGCGAGAGCTGGTGGGCGCGGCGGGCGAGCTCGATCGCCCCCGGCCGATCGAGCTCGTGGCGCAGCCAGGCGAGGTTGTTGAGCGCCGTCGGATCGTTCGGCACGAGCTGCACCGCCTGCTCCAGCACCGCTGCCGCCGCCTGATGGTCGCCATCGATAATGAGGGCCTGGCTCAACGCCTGCAGATTGGCGGTGTCGTCCGGATGGCTGCGCAGCCATTCGGCGATGCCCAAACGCGCCGCCTCGTTCTGGCCCGCCTGCCGCCTGGCGATGAACAGGCTGCGGACCAGCGTCGAGCTGGGCGCCGCGCGGACCGCCTCCTCCAGCACCCCGACCGCACCGGCGGCATCGCCGGTGGCGACCAGCACGCGGGCCTCGAGCATCGCCGCCTGACCCGGATCGCCGGGCGCCAGGCTGCGCGCGAAACGCAGCGCCTCGTCCGGCTTGCCATCGGCGAGATCGAGGTCGACCAGGCTGTTGTTGGCGACGATATTGCCGGGTGCGATCGCGCGCAACGCCGTCAGCGTGGCCCGGGCCGCCGTGGTGTCCCCGGCGACATACTGGCTGCGGGCGAGCCGCACCTTGGCCGCCTCGTTGTCGGGCAGCGCCTCGGCCAGCCGACTGAACGCCTCGACCGCCCGGCCGTGGTCGCGCAGCAGCGTGTACAGATTCCCGGCGGCCTCGTAGCCGCCCGCGATGCCGCGCGCCCCGATGGCCATGAGCTCGTCGGCGAGGGTGGCGAGCGCCGCGCTGTCGCCACGCGACCGGAAGCGGTTCGCCAGCGCCAGTCGGACCAGCACGGCATCCGGCGCCGCCACGCGCTGTGCCTCGAGCAGCGCCTCGGCCTCGTCGGCGCGCTCCTCCTGCGCCAGGAGCTGGGCGAGCCGCAGCGCCAGCGCCTCGTTCTCCGGCGCTGCCGCGAGGCGCTGGCGCAGTCGCGCCTCG
This sequence comes from uncultured Geminicoccaceae bacterium, assembly GCA_964460465.1. Lineage (GTDB taxonomy): Bacteria > Pseudomonadota > Alphaproteobacteria > Geminicoccales > Geminicoccaceae > SLRI01. Next base: position 41,855 of record CAYWSB010000013.1, read on the forward strand.
GCGTCCGCCAGCCGACCGGCGCGCACATCGACGCGGTCGAGGTTCTGCAGCGCCCCCTCGAGCCCCGGGTCGAGCTCCAGCGCGGCCTGGAAGCTGGCACGCGCCGCGTCGTCCTCGCCCCGCGCGAGCTGCACGGCACCCAGGAGATTGTGGGCATCGGCGTCGTCGGGCGAGCTGGCGACCAGCGCCGCGGCGCGCTCTCCAGCCTCGGCAAGACGGGCGTTGCGCAGCTCGTCGAGAATGATCAGCGTTTCGCGTGTCGTCGGCGCGGGCGTGCTGCCCGCCGGTCCGAGCAGGTCGAGGAAGCTCCGCGCCTGCTGCGCCTCGGCGGGCTGACCGATCGCGCTCAGCCGGGTGAAGCTTTGCCGCGCCGCGCTGAAGTCGCCGGCGCGCAGCTGGGCGCTCGCCGCCAGTTGCAGGCTGGCGACGTCGCCGGACTGCGGCCCGACCACGGGCGCCAGCGTCTCCGCCGCGGCACGCGGCTTGCCGCTGTCCAGTTGGACGCTGGCCAACAGGCGCCGGGCGCCGCGGTTCTCGGGAAAGGCCGCGAGGTAGCGCGCCAGCAGGCTCTCCGCCTGGGCGAGCTGGCCGATGCGCGCCTTGATGGTGCCGGACAAGAGCTGCATCTCCGGCGTGTCGCGCAGGACGTCGGCGACCGGCCGCAGCGCCCGGTCGGCCTCCTCGAAGTTGCCGCGCGCCGCCAGCACGCTGCCGTAGAGATAGGTGGCGATCGGGTTCTCCGGGGCGAGCTCCAACGCACTCTTGACCGCCGCCTCGGCCGCGTCGAAGCGGCCGCGCCGCAGCTCGAGCTCGGTCGTGATGAGCCGCGGGATCGGGCTGAGAGGTGCCAGCTCGGCAGCCTTCGCTACGGCATCGAGGGCAGCGTCGGCGTCACCGTCGGCGATGCTCACCTGGGCCTTGAGCAGCCAGGCGGGGAAGCGCTCCGGATCGACGCGCAGCACCGTCTCCAGCCGGCGGCTGGCCTGGGCCAGCTCGCCGCGGCCGAGCGCCGCCCGGGCGGCGAGCAGATTGGCCACGGGCTCCATGGGCTGGTCGGCGAGCGCCGCGGCGATCAGCCGATCGGCTTCCTCGGTCCGGCCGAGATTGAGCAGGGTCTCGGCGCGCACCAGACCGTGCTGGCGGGCGATCTCAGGGTCGGTCGCCGGCTCTCCGAGGGCCGCCAGCGCCTCCTCGTAGCGACCGAGGCCGAGCAGCGCCTCGCCGAGCAGCAGCGACGAGCGCTCGCCCGGTGCCGCGGCGTGGGCACGCGCCAGCTCGCGCTCGGCAGCCACCGCCTCGCCCCGCTCGAGATAGAGGCGACCGAGCATCAGCCGCGCCTCGACGTTCTCGGGGTTCTCCTGCAGCGCGTTGCGCAGCTGGATGATCGAGGCGTTGACGTCGCCGCCGGCGAGCCGGCTGATCGCATCCTCGAGAAAGGCGTCGGAGCGCTCCACCGTCGCGCCGGCATCGCTGGCGAGGCCGAGGGCAAGCGCCGCGCCGATGAGCAGGCCGGTGAGCCGCAGGCGCCGCCCGACGGGGCGCGCTGGCCGCGGCTGCACGGGCAGCGGTGTCGAAGTCTGGCTAGCCATGACTGTCCCCATTCGAGAAAGTGATGCCGTGCTGGCGCATCAGGCTGTAGAGGGTCGGGCGGCTGACCTCGAGGATCTTGGCGGCGGCGGTGAGATTGCCCTCGACGCGCTGCAGGCAGGCGAGAATCGTGCGCGCCTCGGCCTGCTCGCGCGCCCGGCGCAGCGGCATCACCTCGCTCTCCGGCGCTGCGGCGGCCGGCCCGGGATCGTCGAGCCCCAGATCCGCCGCGGTGAGCCGCTCGTTGCTCGAGAGAATGATGGCCCGCTGCACCCGGTTCTCGAGCTCGCGGATGTTGCCGGGCCAAGTGTAGCGGCGAATGGCATCGACGGCTTCAGTGGTGAAGCTCGGTGCCTTGCGTTGCTGCTCGATGGCGAAGCGCTCCGTGAACCGGCGGGCGATCAGCACCGCGTCGTCGCCGCGTTCCCGGAGCGGCGGAATGGTGATCGTGATCTGCGCGAGGCGGAAGTAGAGATCCTCGCGGAAGCGGCCGCGGCCGGTCAGCTCCTGCAGGTTCTGGTGGGTGGCGGCGACGATCCGCGTGTCGACCGGGATCAGCCGGCGCCCGCCGACCCGCTCGATCTGCCGCTCCTGCAGGAAGCGCAGCAGCTTGACCTGCAGACTTGCCGGCATGTCGCCGATCTCGTCGAGCAGCAGCGTGCCGCCGTCGGCCAGCTCCACCTTGCCCTTGACCTGCCGGTCGGCGCCGGTGAACGCCCCCTTCTCGTGGCCGAAGAGCTCGCTCTCGAGGAGGTGCTCGGGGATCGCGGCGCAGTTGATGGCGACGAACGGACCGTCGCGGCGCTCGCTGCCACGGTGCAGCGCCCGGGCCGCCAACTCCTTGCCGGTCCCGCTCTCGCCGATCAGCAGGACGTTGGCGTGCGCGGGCGCCACCTTCTCGAGCATCAGGCAGACGTCACGCATGCCGGCGTCGCCGGTGAGGATGCCGTGCTGGGCGTGCTCGCCGGCCCGCCGCAGCTGCCGGTTCTCCTCCTCCAGATCGAAGACGGCGAACGCACGGGCGATCAGCAAAGCGAGGATCTCGGCGTCGATCGGCTTGTGGTAGAAGTCGGCGGCACCACGCCCGACGGCGATCACCGCATTGCGTCGATCGTCGTTGCCGCTGACGACGATGACCTTGGTGTTGGGGGCCAGGGCCAGGATCGCGTCGAGGGTCGCCAGGCCCTCGCTCGCGTCGTCCACTGCCGGCGGCAGGCCGAGATCGAGGGTCACGACGTTCGGTCGATGCCGGCGGAACAGCTCGATGGCCTCGGCCCGATCGGCCGCGGCGAGCAGCTCGTACCGGTCGAGCGACCATTTGAGCCCGCGAAGGATGCCCGGGTCGTCGTCGACGAGGAGAAGCTTACGCATGGGGCGCGAATCTAGTCATGCGAGAACCGATGCCACGACAGTCACTCGGCTGCCGATCGAGGTAAACACTCGTTTGCCGCCAGCGGCTCACTCGGCAGGCTGATGCGCACGGTGGTGCCGCAACCGGGCTCGCTGTCGATGTCGAGCGCACCTCCCCAGCGCTCGACCAGCGCCCGGCACTGATACATCCCGATGCCCAGCCCGCCGGGCTTGGTAGAGGCGAACGGTCGAAAGAGGTGGTCGTCGACGAAGGCGCGGGACATGCCGCCGCCGTTGTCGGCGATGCTCAGCACAATGGTCGCGGGGTCGTCGCTTCCACGCGCGATACCGAGCCTGAGCCGGTCACCGCCGGATTCGTAGGCGTTGTCGATCAGGTTCTCGACCACCACGGCCAGCGCCGGGGGCGAGGCGCGGACCATCGCCGCCGGTGCCTCGACCAGCAGCTCGAGCGTGGCGCCGGCGCGTTTCTTGCGCTTCGCCACGTCCTCGAGCAGATCGACGAGGTCGACGAGCTGCGTCTCGCCGTCCTCTGCCTCGTTGTTCTTGAGGCGCCGGAGCAGGCCCTGCATCTTGGCGACCGATTCCTGCACGGTCAGCAGCGTGTCCCGCATGAACTCCGGGTTGCTGCCGTGGCGGTCCGCCTGCTGCAGGTGCAGCGACAGCTGGCTGACGATGTTCTTCAGATCGTGCGCCACGAAGCTGACGTTGCGGGTCAGGTGCTCGAACCGCTGCGCCTCGGCCAGCGCCCGGGTCTTCTGCTCCTCGGCGATGTAGCTGCCGATCTGCTCGGCCAGGATCGCGAACAGCTCGTGGTCCTCCCAGGTCAGCCGGCGGGCGACGCGAGGCCGGCCGAGCAGGACGGCACCCACCCGATGGCTGCGCGACTGCAGGACGAGCAAGGCGTGCGCCTCGCGCGGCCGCGTCGGCCAGTCGAGTGCCGCACCGCCGGCGCCTGCCGCCGGCGGCAGCTCAAGCAACGGCCGGTCCGCGGGAATCCGCTCGAGCAGGGCGGTCGGCGGCGGGCCGGCACCGACCGGCACCGCCCAGTTCCAGCTCGCCGCCTGCCGGTGGTGGTCGTCGCGTTGCCGCAGGTAGAGAATGCCGGCGCTGCACTCCAGCGGGTCGGCGGCGGCCTGGACGGCACGCTCGTAGAGCGAGCGGCCGGTGTCGCCGTCGGCCATGGTCGCGACGAAGCGGCGCCACTCCTTGCGATAGTCGTAGGCGAAGTTGAAGAAGCTCCGCTCGATCAGCAGCCGGCCCTGCGCGCGCAGCTGCCCCGACGAGAACAGCGTCAGGAGCAGCAGGGCGGCGCCGAACAGGAAGACCAGCTGCAGCGTCGGACCCCAGTCGACGCCCAGCTCGCGGATCAGGAAGCCCACCGCGGCCACCGCGAGCAGGTAGGCGCCGGAGGCGATCAGCGCCGAGCTCTGGACGACGAGGTCGCGGCTGACGTGAATGTCAAGGGTGAAATCGCGGATCCGCACCGCGGCGACGGCGACCAGTGGGATGACCACGACCGACAACAGGGCCTGGCCGGCGATGGCGAACGCGCTTAGCCGCTGCACCAGCAGCGCATCGGCGTACCAGAAGAGCTCGAAGGCGAAGACGCCCCCGAGCCCGATGAGCAGATGCTTCGTCGCCCAGCGGCCAGTGCTGTCGCTGCTCTTGTAGATCGTCTCCACCAGCATGAGCCCGACCACCGCCAGGGCCAGCCCGGCGACGTGGTTGCCCTGGCGCAGCAGCAGGCTCTCCGGCAGGGCCAGCCAGGCGACCGCGACCACGAGCTTGGCCGCGACGGCGAGGACGCAGAGGCGCTGCAAGGGGGCACCTCTGTAGCGCGCCGGCCGGGCCCCCTCGCCCCGGCTGATGGCGAGCACGGTGAGCGCCACCCAGAGCCAGAGGGCGATCCGCAGACCGTTGGCGGCCTCGAGCAGAATGAAGGTCGCCGCCACCGGTGCCAGCACCACCAGGAGGCCCACCCCCGCCCAGCCGGCGCTGCCCAGCGTCGCCACGAGCAGCGGCAGCCCCGCGCGCCGGCCCCGCCAGCCGCGCAGGAGAAGCAGGGCGAAGGCGACGTGGGCAGCGGTCGCGATGGCGAAGCTTGCGGTCCAGATCACCGGCTCGGCCGCCCGTCGGTCAGCGCGCCCCCTCCCGGAACACGACGATCCTGACCGTCTGCAGCAGGATCACCAGATCGAGGAATAGGCTGCGGTTCTTCAGATAGTAGAGATCGTACTCGGTCTTGAAGAGGTTGTCCTCCGGCGTGGCGGCGTAGTGGTGGTTGATCTGCGCCCAGCCGGTGATCCCGGGCCGCAGTCGATGCCGCTCGTTGTAGAAGGGGATGGCGCCGCACAGCTCGCGGACGAACTCGGGCCGCTCGGGGCGGGGCCCGACCAGGCTCATCTCGCCCTTGAGCACGTTGACCAGTTGCGGCAGCTCGTCGAGCCGGGTCAGCCTCAGCCAGCGACCGACGCGGGTGACGCGCGGATCCCGCTCGGCCGCCCAGACGGCGATGCCGTCCTGCTCCGCCGAGGCGATCATGCTGCGAAACTTGTAGATGCGAAAGACGCGACCCAGCCGCCCGACCCGCTCCTGGCTGTAGATGACGGGGCCCGGGGTATCCAGCTTCACCGCCAGCGCCACGATCGCCATCACCGGGGCGAAAAGCGCCAGCAGGCTGCCGCTGGCCACAATATCGACCACGCGCCGGACGCCGTCCTGCACCCGGTTGCGGGTGAAGCCGTCGGAGAAGATCAGCCAGCTCTGATTGCCGATGTGCAGGTCGACCCGCCCGGAGACCCGCTCGAGAAAGGTGTCGCTGTCGATGACGCTGATTCCGTGCATCCGGCAGGCGAGAAGCTGCTCCAGCGGCAGCACGCGCCGCCGCTCGTCCAGCGCGACGACGATCTGCCGGACGCGCCGGGCCTGCATCGTGGCGCAGAGATCCGCCGGAAACGCCTCGAGCGGGGCCGCCGCGGCGCCGGCGGCGAGGGCCGGGCCCTCGTCCGGCTGCGCCGTCTCCACCACCGGCGGGCGGAGGAAGCTCACGATGCGCGGCGCGCCGCCATCGGCGCAGGCCTCGTGCACCAGCGCCGCCCGGGCACCGCAGCCGATCACCGTGGCGCACGGCTTCAAGCGGTTGCGCAGGAACGGCAGCCTGAGAAACACGACGCGGCCGAGCCAAGCCAAGCCGCAGGCGATGGCGACGGTCAGGACACAGACGCCGAACGGCATCCGACCGGCATCGAAGAGCTGGTGCAGAGGCGCCGTCAGCACGATCGCCGCCAGGGCGAGCACCCCGCCGAGTGCCAAGCGCGTCGCGGTGGCGCGTGCCGAGCGTCGTACCGCCGGCAGATAGCTGCCGAGTGCGGTCAGGCAGAGCAGCAGCAGAAGAGTGGGAAGGACGATCGTAATTGGAGGGACGAGTGGCGCGGCGGGTGCCACCTGGTCGAGCCGCAACAACCAAGCTGCCGCCACGAACACCGAGCCGAAGAGCAGGGCTTCGAGCAGCACCAGGAGGAAGGAGGTGCGATCAACGTAGTGGCGAAAGACTACCATAATCCCAAAACCCCATAGATATCAAAATTCTCTCTTATGGTGAACAAAACAGCCGATATCACGATCAAGCGAAAGATTGAGACACTTTAAGTCATGAAACTCCAATCTCAAGGTGAACATTTCACTTAAAACGCGCCCTTTCTTGTCTCTTTGATCGACACATACGTACAAAAAATACCCGGATCATTATCATCGCGTAACCTTCCGCCGAAGGTCAACAAAGAAGATATCCCTATTTTCCGCAACGGGATTGACGTTGTACGATGATGCGGTTTTGTGGCGTCTGTAGTTGGCAGCGGGGCGAGCGTTCTCGTAGATGGCGGCTCTAGATTGGTCGTTACGATCGGCACCCTCGGGTGATGGCGTTCGACTACTCGGAGCGATGGGTGGCGCTGTGGCCGCGACCGGAGATGAACGGTGCGGTGGCGGCGGAGCAGGGCGATCGGAATGCATAGTGCTGCCGCGAACGGGCGCTTGATGGCGCGGGTCGGCTTGGTCATGGGGCTCGCCACCCTGACCCCACTCGGCGTCGGCTGCGGCACCGGGCAGGCCGTCGCCCAGGGCGTCGACGCGACCGGTCCGGTGCCCCGCGCGGCCGATCTGCTGCCGGCCTTGCCGTTCGAGGCGCGCGGCCGCGGGCTGGGCTACCGCGTCGGCAGGTTCGTCGTGCAGCCGGTCGCGGCGACGGGCCTCGCCTACGACGACAACATCGATGCCGACAACGACGATCGCGTCGACGACTTCATCTGGGTCGGCACCGTCGGGGTTCGGGCGCAACGTCTGCTGCGGCGGCACGCCTTCGGCTTCGACGCGGTCGCCGGAACCAGCCGGTACTTCCAGAACAGCGGCGAGAGCGATGTGAGCTGGCGGCTCGGCGCCGACGGCCGGCTGGACCTGACGCGCCGCAGCCAACTCGCCGGGCGAACCGACTATACCCGAGCGGTGGAAAGCCCACAATCGGTCGACGGCAGCACGACCGGCGACAACGCGGTCTTCCACCAGATCAACAACTCGGTGACCTACGACCATCGCTTCACCCGGACCGGCCTCGCCCTGGCGCTCGGCGCCAACCGCACCGAGTTCGAGGACAGCGACGAGAGCGACCGCGACCGCTGGCTGCTACGCGTGGCGCCCAGCGTCACCTACGACTTCGAGCCGCGCCTGACCGGCGATCTGTCCTCGAGCTACCGTCGTGAGGCGTACGACACCATCGAGGCCGGCACCGGCCGCGACCAGGACACCGAGGATGTCGAGGTCCAGGCCGGCCTCGCCTACCGGGTGAGCCCGCGCCTCTCGACCCGCGGCTTCGTCGGCTACTCCTGGTTCTTGCCGGCGGACGACGACGAGGACGACGAACAGGGTGTCGTCTTCGGCGCCGGCCTGACCTATGCCGTGGGCGCACGCACCACGGCGAGCCTCGAGGGGCGGCGCACCATCCGCGAGGACAGCACGCTCACCTTCCGCGGCAGCCTGAGCCACGCCTTCGACAGCCGTACCTCGGTCGGGCTCTCCGCCAGCCGGTCGTTCCAGGACACCAACGTCGACGGCGCCAGCTCGCGGATCAACACCAGCGTCGACGGCAATCTGCGCCGCGCCATCCGCTCGGACATGAGCCTGACCGCCGGCACCGGCGTCGCCCGGGAGGAATACCAGGGGATCAGCCGCACCGACGATTCGCTCTTTGCCCGGCTCGGCTACGAGTGGGCGCTCAGCGGCTCGGTCAGCCTCAACGCCAGCTACCGCTTCAGCCGGCGCTTCGCGGACCAGCCCGACGACGACTTCTACCGCAACGTCGTCTTCGTCGGCGTGACGGTGCGACTATGAAGCGGCGCGTCCTCTCGGTCTTCGGCACCCGACCGGAAGCCATCAAGATGGCGCCCGTGGTGCAGGCCCTCGGTGTCGTCCCTGGCGTCGAGTCGTTCGTCTGCGTCACCGCCCAGCACCGCCGGATGCTCGACCAGGTGCTCGAGCTGTTCGCCATCCGCCCCGACATCGATCTCGACCTGATGCAGCCCGGCCAGGACCTGTTCGACGTGACCGCGGCCGCGCTGCTGCGCCTGCGCCCGGTGCTCCGCGAGGTCCGTCCGGACCTCGTGCTGGTCCAGGGCGACACCACGACCTGCTTCGCCGCCGCGCTCGCCGCCTTCTACCAGGGGATCGTCGTCGGCCACGTGGAGGCCGGGCTGCGCACCGGCGACCTCCTGGCCCCCTTCCCCGAGGAGGCCAACCGCGCCCTGGTCGGCCGCCTCGCCAGCCACCACTTCGCCCCCACCGCCACGGCCCGCGACAACCTCTTGCGCGAGGGCGTGCCGGCGGGGCGCATCACGGTCACCGGCAACACGGTGATCGACGCCCTGCTCATGGTCCGTGCCCGGCTTGGCCAGCAGCCGACCGCGCACTGGCAGGCCTGCCTGGGCCAGGAGCTCCACGCCCGGCTGACCGAGGGGGGGGCACCGTCCATCCTGGTGACCGGCCACCGGCGCGAGAGCTTCGGCCGAGGCTTCGAGGAGCTCTGCGCGGCGCTGCGGTCGCTGGCAATGGCGCATCCCGACTGGACGATCGTCTACCCCGTCCATCTCAACCCCAACGTGCAGCGGCCGGTGCGCGAGCGGCTCGGCGGGCTCGCCAACGTCCACCTGCTCGACCCGCTCGACTACCTGCCGTTCGTCTGGCTGATGGACCGGGCGACGCTGATCCTCACCGACTCGGGCGGCATCCAGGAGGAGGCCCCGTCGCTGGGCAAGCCGGTGCTGGTCACCCGCGCGGTGACCGAGCGGCCGGAGGCGGTGGCCGCCGGCACGGTCCGGCTGGTCGGCACCGATCCGGCGCGGATCATCGCCGAGGTCGAGACCCTGCTCGCCGACCGTGCCGCCTATGACCGCATGGCCCGCGCCCACAACCCCTACGGCGACGGCCATGCGGCGGCACGGATCGTCGAGCAGATCCTGACCGCGCGGGGCGGCTGACCGATGCGCTCGATCGCCACGCGCCTCGCCACCCGCACCCGGCAGCACTACCTGGCCGTCCGCCATCGCCGCCCGCTCGCCGCCATCGACCCGGGCCCCGATGCGGCGATCGTGGCGGCGCTCGCCTGGCTCTGCCGGGCGCAGGACGGCTCGCGCGGCGGCGACGGCGGCGTCGCCCGGCACTACGGCCTGCTCGACGGCTGGGCGGAATCCTATCCCGAGACGACGGGCTACATCGTCCCGACCCTGATCGCCCAGGCGGCCCGGCGCAGCCACCCCGACCTGCTGGTGCGGGCGCGCCGGATGCTCGACTGGCTGGTCGCCATCCAGTTCCCCGAGGGCGGCTTTCAGGGCGGCACGGTCGGCCAGGCGCCGCGGGTGCCGGTGACCTTCAACACCGGGCAGATCCTGCTGGGCCTCGCCGCCGGCGTGGCGGCGTTCGGCGCCGCCTATCGCGACCCGATGCGGCGCGCCGCCGGCTGGCTGGTGGCGACGCAGGATGCCGACGGCAAGTGGTCGCGCCATGCGACCCCTTTCGCCGCCCCCGGGCTCAAGACCTACGAGACCCATGTCGCCTGGGGCCTGTTCGAGGCGGCGCGCCTGGAGCCCGACCAGCCCTGGGGCGAGGCCGGGCTCCGCCAGGTCGACTGGGCGATCGGCCATCTGGACGCCAATGGCTGGCCCGCGCACTGCTGCCTGTCCACCCCCGCAGCACCACTGACCCACACGCTCGGCTACATGCTGCGCGGTATCGTCGAGGCGTGGCGCTTCGCCGGCCGGGAGCGCCATCTCGACGCGGCGCTGCGGCTGGCCGGTGGCCTGCGGACGGCCCTCGACGACGGCGGCCGGCTGCCCGGTCGGCTCGATGCCGCCTGGCGGCCGACCGTATCCTGGGTCTGCCTCACCGGCTCGGTGCAGATCGCCCATTGCTGGCTGCTGCTCGCCGAGGCCGGCGGCGATCCGGCCTGGGCCGCTGCCGGGCGTGCTGCGAGCGCTTATGTCCGCCGCACGCTTGCCCTCGACCATGCCGATCCCGGCGTGCGCGGCGGGGTCGCAGGATCCTTCCCGATCGACGGCGGCTACGGCCGCTTCGAGTACCTGAACTGGGCCGCCAAGTTCGCCATCGACGCGTGGCAGGCCGAGCTGGACCTCGAGCGATGAGGATCGCAGAGCGTCCGGCGGCGGTGGTGCTCGGCCTCGGGCTCAACGGCCTCGGCATCGTCCGCAGCCTGGCCAAGGCGCCGTTCCGGCTCGCGATCCACGCCTTCGACAGCGATCTCGGCCAGCCCGGCGCCTACACCCGCCACGCCACGAAGCACCGCTCGCCGCCGCTCGACAGCCCGGCCCTGCTCGAGACCCTGGTCGCCTTCGGCCGGCGGCAGCCCACGCCACCTGTCCTGTTCGTCACCCAGGAGAAGACCGCCGAGCTCGTCTCGGCGCACCGCGATGCGCTGGAGCCCCATTTCCGCCTGGTCCTGCCACCGCACGCCGTGCTGACCCGGCTGATGGACAAGACGACCTTCCACGCCGCTGCCGCGGCCGCCGGGTTTCCCGTGCCGCACACCGTCACCGTCCAAGCGCCCGACGACCTCGAGCAGGCCAGGCACATGCCCCTGCCCTGCATCCTCAAGCCGGCGCAGCGGGATGCCGCCTACGAGCGACGGTTCAAGAAGGCCTACAAGGTGGCGAGCTTCGCCGAGCTCGTCCGGCTTGCCAGCGACATCCTGCCGGTTATCCGCCCGCTGGTCGTGCAGGAATGGATCGAGGGCGGCGATTCGGCGATCTTCTTCTGCCTGCAGTTCCGCTCCGCCGGGGGCGGCACGCTCGCGCATTTCACCGGCCGCAAGATCCGCTCCTGGCCGCCGGCGGTCGGCGGCACGGCGAGCTGCACCGCGGCCCCCGACGCCGATCCCGTGCTCCGCCCGCTCACCGACCGGTTCTTCGCCGCGACGGGCGCCGCCGGCTTCGTCTCGATGGAGTACAAGCTGGACGCCCGCTCGGGCCGCTACCTCATGGTCGAGCCCACGGTCGGGCGCAGCGACCACCAGGAGGAGGTCGCGACGCTCAACGGCGTCAACATCCCGCTCGTGGCGTACAGCCATCTCGCCGGCCTCGGCCCGCCGCCGGTCCTGTCGAGCCCTCCCGTGATCTGGCGCGACCCGGTGGCGGACACCCTCTCGGCCAGGTCCGGCGGTGATGCCCGGATGCCGCCCGGCAAGGTGGTCGACGCCTATTTTCGCCCCGCCGACCCCGGCCCCGCGCTGGCCCGCCTGGCAGCCCCGCTGCGTCGCCTCGCAAGGCCGCCGCGCAAGCCGCCCGATCGGCCCGGCGGCGGCCCTGAACGTCCGGCTCGCGAGCATCCCTGCGTCGTCCCCACATCTCGTCCCGCATCCAGGCATATTATCCTAGATCGTGCCGCCGGTCAATCCCGCCGGGTTCGTTCGACATCCTGCGGTCTCTCGGGTTCGTCCGCCCGCACGACTCCCTGGCCTGGGTGCTGCCCGGACGACAGGGACAGGCGTCAAAACCCTGCAATTCCACCGTTTTCGGCCGGCGGCTGCGACAGCCTGTCACCCTGGGTTCGTTCGCGGGTTCCCGGGTTCGTTCGTCGATTCCCCGGGTTCGTTCGTCGAATCGGCGGGTTCGTTCGTCGATTCCCGGGTTCGTTCGCGGGTTCGTTCGTCGCCAATCGGGCCAAATGCGCCGCTATATGCGCCATAAGGAACGCTTATGGCGCGTATAGCGGCGAAGATTATGACAAATTGGCGCGCATAGCGGCGCATCATGTGCACACATGCAGCGTATAGCGGCGCCTTTTCACGGCCGATGGCGCGTCTGGCGGCGCAAGATTGGCCGGTTCATGGGCATACAAACAATGTGTCATAAGCATTCGTTATGGATCGAAAAGCCCCTGCCCGACGCCCATCGCGGTATTTTCGGGAATTCGGGCGACTCGGCGGCAAAAAGCATCAGTATTTTTCCGGACGGAACCCTTTTTTCGCGCCGCTCCGCGCGGTCCTGGCCTGCCGGCGACCGGGGAACGGCGATGGCGGCGAAGAAAGACGGGGACGGTGATCATCCCCGTCGGCCACTGCGGTCCTCTCGGCGCCGGTGGGGGCGGGATGGCCGGTGGCTCGACGGCTGGGCGGCGTCGGCGGGGGGCGCGATACGGGTGACGGTCGCTGCTGCCGCGGCCGGGCGGGTGCCCGACCGCGAGCGGGTTTCTGGGCCTTTTCAATCGGTTGCTGCCCAAGCGGAGGCGCGTCCGCACAATATGGCGGAAGGTTCGGGAAAATCGCCGGATTTATCCGCCCATACCGTGTCGTCGGAAGGTGCGCTCGGTTGGCAACGGGCGATCACGGGACCGCCGCAGGGCCATTGGCGCAAGCGACCGCTTGGGCTAGAGGATCCCGATCGCAGCACTATCATGGCCAGCGGAGGTGACGAGAAGATCGAGGACAATTCAGTAGGCCAAACTCACTTGGAGGTGGTGGTCGAGCCTAGTGACGCCTGCCTTTCCAACGGCTCCAACTCGGATTCGGGGCCTCCCCGGGCGCCTTCAATGCGCCATCCTTTGTCACATCGCGAGGATCTGGCCGATTCTCGTCGCCGGCCACCGCCTCAGGTCGTTGCAGCTCATAGCGGCATATAGGTCATTGTATCCCTATGAGCAGCAGCCCGCTAAATCAAAGAATATCTGCAATCATTCCAACCTATAATCGTCGCGATCTGGTATTGCGCGCTTTGGACAGCGTCTATTCGCAGACCATTCCCTGCCACGAGGCCGTCGTCGTCGACGACGGATCCGATGACGATACGGCTTCAGCCATAGAGCACTGGCGCCGAGACCACGAGACGCTCCCGCTGCGCTACATTTACCAAGCCAATCGCGGAGTCTCTGCGGCTCGCAACCGAGGCTGGCAATGCGCGCAGGGCGAATGGATCGCGTTCTTGGATTCCGACGACACATGGCTGCCGACCCATAACGAGGTCCTTCTTCTGGCGGCATCGTTCGATCCCGCGGCGAACTTCATCTTCGGCAATGAGATCTCTCCTCGCGCTGGTTCAAAGAGACCCTTCGGTAACGGAGATTCCTCACCGCCCCTCTCGGGCGAACCGGGTGTGCACACACATCGCGACATCAAGGATTCATGTGATACGAGCGTCGACTACGAACGTTTGCTGCTCGGCAGCTTCATTCCGACATCCAGCGTCATGGCACGAAAGAGTTTGTTTGTTCGTTTTGGCGGATTCAATGAGACATTGAGTTTTGGGGAAGACCGCCTGTGTTGGTTGGAATGCCTCGTTCATAGCAAGACTGTTCATTGTGCATTGCCCATCAGTGTCTACCATGTCCATTCCGGCAATCTCACACACGTTGATAATAGAATTAATCAGATACATGACGAAATCTTCTTGACAGAATATCTTATCGCGAAGCGTGATTATTTTCAAATTTCGGAAAATACTCTGTCCCTATTGCACGGGCGGCGAAATGAGTTGCGTCGAGAGGCCACCATCCGTCAGGGCCTCGTGGCAATGCTGTCAGTCGCAACACATGGCTTTCCAAATGGCCGGTATTCGCTAAAGGATTGGCGAAGAGGATGCCGCTTCAGCTCACAGAAGGTCCTCGACAAGGGATGGCGGAGGTGGCAGCGGACGCGTGCACAGATGATAAGGTAGCGACTCTGCCAGACACAACTTTAGCGTGATATTTTAATGACTTCTGCGCATCCACGCTCAGTATCGTGCATCTGGCACAGAAACGATGAATCGGACTCCTTTATGCTTCTGAGCATTTTACTATCTTCGGCTCGTTTAACATCGTCAAATAACAAACGGCCATCCGCTATTAATCTCGCACCAAGAATGGGGAACGCTGGATAGCGTGACATGGGATTATCAGGCGTCACCGGTGGTCCATCAACTACGACAAGATCCAGCTCCTCAGGTATAGAGATATCTGCGAGATCGTACCATTTAAAGGTGCCGTTCTCCAGTGTCACCTCGGCAAGAGGCGCGTAGAATACCTCCGCGTACTCCGCAAGGCCTAATTTCCGCAGCTCCTGTAACGTGGACTCCGCAAAAAACTCGTCACTCTCCAAGGATATGATATGTCCGCGTCCCTTCATCTGAGCGCAACGGGCCAACACGAGTGTCGTCAAGCCGCTTCCACATTCGACGACGCGCAGCTCTTTAGCGCTCAAGGCAGCGACGGCGATTTTGCAAAGGAAATCCGGCGATGCCGCCCACCCGCGCGTGCCCTTCAACGTCCCGACGGGCAGCTCAAGAAGGTGATGCATATGAAAGAAGTGCTCGACCTGCTGCGTGGCTGCGATCGACGCTCGCTCTTGAAAGGTTTGCAGGGAACGAGTCCGTCGATCCAGCCAGTATATCTTTCGAATAGCATACAAAAGAAATGCAAGTATCAACATTTGAACAGGCAGAATCAATAGCGACAAATTCATATTATTCTCCACGACATGCTGATTCCTCCAAGCGCTGCCTTGGAGTGCAATTGCCCCAAATCTTCGAACATGTCATTTGCATTTCAATGTATGTACGCAGGTTCGTACTTGAAGCGCGCTGAATTGGTAGCATTTTTTGTCTGGCACATTCGAGATTTCCTCTCAGGTTACACACGGCACTTTCAGCTGCTCGGCATCTCATTCTCGCGCTTTCCGAAGCAATCGCCTCTCAGGAGTTCGCGATCCTAGCGGCGGGGACCCGCCTTACGTTCCGCCAGAGCATCTGGACTAAGCGGGTCTCATTTCCATCGGGCCGACCGGTGCCGACCCACAGTAAGAAATGCGTGATTCCGTAGGTGATCCCACCAACAAGCATAGCACCCAGGAGGCGCGCCGCCAAATCGAGTTCGTTCCATCCGGTAGTCCAAGTCGCAAGCGAGTTCCACGCAAGGACTATCAACGTCATCAGCAACAAAGCCACGACGCTTCGCCAAACCGCCCGAAGGTAGGCTATGCTGCGAGATTGCACGACACGACTACCAATGCTCATATCCATAACGGCCAAAAGAACCCCCGACAGGACATACCCTATCACCGCTCCGGGCAATCCCCCAGAAAGGGCTCCGATGACAAAGAGTGTAGGCCGTACGGGAAGGTAGAGGGCGTTCCGATAGAAGATCAATTTGGTCCGGCCCGTCGCTCGTGCGAGCGTAGGGCCGTGTACACCAAGCACCTGAAACGCCAACAGCGGACCGACACACTGCATAACGAAAATGCTGCTCTGCCATTGGGCACCCAATAAAAGTCGAACAAGATCATCGGCAACCAGCGCAATGCCGATGGACATCGGCGCGGTGATCGCGAACAACGCTGATATCGATGAAAAGTATGCGGAGCGAAGGCGATCAAGCGACTCGTTGAGTTCGACGAATGAGGGAAAAAGCACTTTTTCAATGGGACCGCCGATGAAGGAAATTGGAACCTGCGCGACCTCTTTCGCTACGACAAAAGCACCAACATCCGCAGTCGATACCAGTTTCTGCAGGATCAGATTATCCAATCGCGTATTGACTGTCATGAGGACATTGGCTGCCGTTAGCCAGCCAGCGTATGAAAAAAGCCGACGCACTGACTGGAACGACACGCGAGGTCGATACGGCAAAAGTGCATAAGAAAAACCGACGCGTGCACACGCTGCGATCAATCCGCCAACAACCAATGCCCAGTAGTCTCGCCAAATCAAAGCGAGAACAATGGTCGTAGTCGAGGCGCCCACCTTGACGCAAACATCGGCAATAAATATAGGCCGAAAGTGAAGCGATTTCTCATAAGAGAGGAATGCCGTATTTATCCCTCCGTTGATAATTGCCTTGATCGCGAAAAAATATAGTATGGGCTGAAGCCTTCCGTCATCCATGTAGTGTGAAAAAGGTGCCGCAAAAACATAAAGCGCAGCCGCGATCGCGAGGCCAATGAGCAGGTTCATCGTCCAAACAGTATCATAATCCGATCGCCCCGCGTCACGGTAGTGGATCAACGCGGAGTTGAAGCCTGTTTGGCTGAGGGTTTGGACAATAGCATAGAGCGCCATCGCCACCGCCACGAGGCCGAAATCTTCTGGCGCAAGCAGCCTTGCGAGCACAACAGTGCTGGCGAGACCGATGGTGTGCACAACGACTCGTGTGGCGGTCATCCAGCCGACGCCCACGGCAAAGCGTGACGAAAGGGAGGCGGAAGGCCGCATCGGGCTATGGTCGGTGCTTTGTTCTTCGTTCGACGGACTATTCACGCGTTGGACTGCCACGTAAAAGGGAAAGAAAAAAAGCAAGGAGAATAAGACGCACTGACGTAAAATGATAACTTACCTGCCAGCTTGCGACGAATAAAGGATTTTTGTTGCGAGGTATGAGGTGTAAAAGCGGTTGAAACAAAGCGACGGCCAAGCAGCGCATGTGCCATCGGAGTCGCCGCGACATTCTTCGGTTGGTGCCACTGCCTGTGGTGTGTGCATCATAGCTTGTAGCGTGCGCAAACCGGGCCGCGCGGCCCGATATCCAGCGCAGCGTCAATTGCTGGGGTCGGATCTGGTGCCGTACAACAACTGAATTGGAGAACCATGCTCGGTGACCGGACTCAGCGAGGCGAACGAGCAACTCCGTTTCGCTCCCCATCACGTAGTGCCCCGGGGACGGGCCTATGCGCGGATTGAATCTGTAGCCGTTGTCGAAGATGCTTCGACGCAGAGCCATGTTGGGCCCCCAGATCATCCCGACTTTTATGGGGCCGTCCGGGATATCGGCTGGATGGACCGCGAATGCAGGCCCTATCGGTATAGACAAATTGGCCAGGGAAATTGAGCAAGGCGGCCATTCCGGGTCTATCCGGCCGCCAAAAATTGAATAGTCAGGGTGCACTTCCGCCAATTCAGCGTAGCGCAGTAGCCAGTCTGGCTGCGCCAAAATATCATCATCAGTCAGAATTACGAAATCACCGTGGACATGCCGTATTGCAGCGTTCAACGCATAATTTTTTCCTGGGCGGGGACATTGAAGGCTGGTCAAGGGGAGACGTTTTGCGTAAGACGCGAGGAGATTAGGCGTGTCGTCGGTGCTCGCATTGTCGACGATTATCAATTCCCAGCCTGCGGGAGGAGGCTGTATCAGCAGAAAAGTATCAAGAGTCTTCTGAAGTATCTGGCAACGATTCCTCGTTGCCATGAGGACGGTCAGCATGTTTCGATCATCTATCTGAATGTAAGGGACGATGCCGACACGGCCCGACGTTTGGACGGAATGCTGTCTTTATCGTAGCCGGTTCTTCGCAGTGTGCGCCATCTGCTCCTTGACGATAGCCGGGAGCAAGATGTATGTGCGATGCTCGCTCTACGAGGTGGCTCGCCTTGTGAGCATGAAGCGGTTGAGCGTCGCTAATGCTAAGCTCAGGCCTCCCAACGAGCTTACGGGAAACACGGGGAGGCTCAATAGGCGACTTGCGTTGGCTGCACATACGTATGGCACCATCAAGAGCTATAAGGTGCGTCCAGATTAGGCACTCTTGGCACAAGCCATAGGAGTTTTCGGAAGCGGCGACAAGGTTATGCAGGCGCTCCCGTCCCGCCAACCGTGGACGCAATGGTGATCATGTGTCCACTCAACCTTCTTGTCTTGCGGTCTGGCTGGCCAGAAAGGCCCCCGTCCGAGGGGACCAGGGCAAGCCGCTGGCGGCGAAGAGCCTGCGCGCCCCGGCGACAGGGTCGCGCGTCAGGGCGTCATAGCTGACGACGACGACACGCTCGGCGCCGTCCAGCGTCTCGAGCGCATGGTCGTTGAAAAGCGCCCAACTGGTGGCATAGCGGGCGGTCTCGTCGAGTCCGGCAAGCGCGGCGGCGGTGAGGCCGCGGCGGCAGGCCGGCAGGGTGGTGCTCAAGGCCTCGGGAAAGAAGTCGCCGCGCATCCTGCCCGTCCTGACGCCACGCAGGATGGAGGCGACGTAGCCGCAGGGATGGCGGAGGATGAGGATCACGGTTGCGCCAGCATCATGGAGGAGGCGTGCCCGGCCGAGGCTGGAGAGTAACCGGCCGACCAATACCCGTGGTCAAGCGGCCTTGGCTGTTGCCGGCTGCTG
>CAYWSB010000014.1:0-58688 GCA_964460465.1 uncultured Geminicoccaceae bacterium
AAAACTACATCGACAATGCAGGATATGTACGGTCAGCGTGAAAATGCTCTAGTGCTGCGCCAGGCGGCCCGGCTCTATGTCGAGGTGATCCGCGGCATCCCCATCCTGGTGCTGCTGCTCTACGTCGCCTTCGTCGCCACGCCTGGCCTCGTCTGGCTGCACAACGCGGCGCTGGCCCCGCTGATCGATGCCGGTCTTGTCGGGGAGTTGCGCGTGCGCGACGTCTCGATGCTGGCGCGTGCCGTCATCGCGCTGACCATCGGCTACTCGGCGTTCATCGCCGAGGTCTTCCGGGCCGGCATCCTGGCGGTCGACCGGGGGCAGATCGAGGCGGCCGAGGCGCTCGGCCTCTCGCCGTCCGACCGCTTCCGCTTCGTCGTCCTGCCCCAGGCGATCCGCATCGTGCTGCCGCCGCTCGGCAACGACTTCGTCGCAATGGTCAAGGACAGCTCGCTCGTCTCGGTGCTCGGCGTCGCCGACATCACGCAGATGGCCAAGCTCTATGCGGCGGGTTCCTTCCGTTTCCTCGAGACCTACAACATCGTGGCCGGCACCTACCTGACGATGACCATCGGCCTGTCGCTGGCGCTCAGGGCGCTGGAACGGCGGCTCCGCCGGGAGCGCTGAGCGAGGCTGCAGCGGAATCGGGCAGCCCCGCCTCGCGCAAGCGCGCGAGCAGGGTCGCCAGTACCGTCTGGTCGGCGAAGTCCTCGTTGGCCAGGACAAAGGCGGTGGACAGGCCGGGGTTCTCGGCCACTGCCTCGGCCACGATCTGCCGGCCGCGCCCGGGTTCGCCCATGGCGACCCGCGCTGCCGCCCGGTAGAGGCGCGTGCGCCGGGTCTGGAAGGGCAGGCCCCTGGCGGCATCGAGTGCGGCGGTCCAGCGCTCCATGACATAGAGGGCGGCGACCCGCTGCTCGACGCACCAGACGGGCAAAAAGGGGTCGAGCTCGGCCGCCCGGTCGAGCAGCTCCAGCGCCCGCTCCGGCTCGCCCACGAAGACGTGGAAGGCGGCGGTCTCGGCCGCAATGAAGGCGTCGTTCGGGGCGAGCTCGAGGGCGCGCTCATGGTAGCGGCGGGCCTCCTCGAAATCGCCGGCCTTCATCCGGTAAGCCCCCATGACCCGGTTGACCTCGGCATCGTGCGGGTCGAGCTCCAGCGCTAGGGCGAGCTTGCGCCCGGCTTCGGCCATGTCGAAGGCGGGCAGGACCGAGGCGGCGCAGATCTCCATCGCGAGCGGGGCGGCGAAGCCCGGGTCGGCCAGGGCGGCGCGACGGAACCAGTCGACCGCCTGCACGACATGGGCGTCGGTGAGCTGGCCGAGCCGATAGTGCTCGACACCGCGCAGGTAGCACTCGTAGGCGTCGAGCGAGGCCGGCGGACGGCGCCGGGCGGCCACCATGTCGGCCTCCTCGATGCGGCCGAAGACGGTGGCGGCGACCCGCGCGGTGAGCTGGTCCATGGCCTCCCAGATCGTGGCCAGCGGCTGGTCCAGCCGGTCCGACCAGACGGTCCGCCCGCTGGCCGTCTCGGTCATCGCGAGATTGAGCCGGATGGCCGCACCTTGCCGGCGCACCGAGCCCGAGACGACGTAGCGCACGCCGAGCCGCCGGCCGAGCTCAACCGGATCGGCGAGTTCGAGCGCGAAGCTGGCCGAACGCGAGCTGACGAACAGCCGCCTGCGCCGGGCTAGCTCGAGGATCAGGTCCTCGGTCAGTCCCTCGGCCAGGTAGCGCTGGTCGTCGTCGGCGGGACCGGCCGCCCGGAACGGCAGCACCGCCACCGAATGCGGCCGAAGTGCCGCCGCCTCGGGCAGCCGGGTCGGCGCCTGCTGGAAGGGATGGCGCTCCATCGTCCCCCTGACGCGATAGAGCCGTACCGGCTCGGCGATCCCCTTGAGTGGGGTGGAGCCCAGATCCTCGAACGCGACGGGGCTCAGCCGGCGCACCTGCTCGGCCACCGCGGCCGAGGCGACGATCTCGCCCGGTGCTGCGTGGCCCTGGATGCGCGCGGCGATGTTGACGCCGTCGCCGCGCAGGTCGCTGCCGACCTCGATGACGTCGGCGAGATGCAGGCCGAAGCGCATGTCCGTCACCCTGGCGCCCGGCACACCGACCAGCGCCGCGCGTGCGTCCAGCGCCGCGCGCAGGGCGTTGAGCGGGCTTGCGAACTCGGCGAGCAGCGCGTCGCCGGCGGTGGCGAAGACGCGGCCCTGGCGCGTCCGTACGACCGCGGCCACGGCGTCGAGGCAGGCAGCGAAGCGCAGAACCGCCTTCTCCTCGGCCGCCTGCATGGCTGGGGTCGAGCCCACCACGTCGGCCACCAGGAGCGCTGCCAGCCGCCGGCGCAGCGCGGACCCTTCCGCCTCCAGATCCAACAACCCCCATCCTCCCCCGACCAGTGCCCGAGCAGGTGTTGTGGCGACAGCGACCTCGAAGCGAGCAGGTGCGACGGCTCGCAATGCTCCAAGTCGCGCCGAAGCCGGCCGCCTGTCAAGCCGTGCGCTGACGGGGTGGCCCGGGGCCAACTCGCGTGCTAGGCCACGGGCTGCAGAGGCGAGAAGGCAGGCTGTCATGACCGACACGATCGCGGATGTCCGGGTGGTGCTGATCAAGGCGCCGCTGGATCTGCCTATCATCGCACCGTTCGGCCGCGTCGACGTGCGTCACAACCTGCTGGTGCGCCTCCGGCTGGCGAGCGGGGTCGAGGGGTTGGGCGAGGTCTGGGCGAACTTCCCGCCATGGGGCTGCCCGGAGCGGGTCGAGATCCTGCGCCGCGTCGTCCGCCCGGCGCTCGTGGGCGAGCGGCTCGACGAGCCGGGCCGGCTTTTCGGCAAGCTCGCCCGGGCGATGCGCGGCCTCGCCAACCAGATGGGCGCACCCGGCCCCTTCCAGCAGGCGCTGGCCGGAGTGGACATCGCGCTTTGGGACGCGCACGCCAGGGCACTGGGTCGGCCCCTGCGCGCGGTCCTGGCCGAGGGGTCGGCCGCTCCCGACGTGGCGGTCTACGCCACCAACCTGCCGATCGACCGGCCCGAAATGATTGCGGCCATGGCCTCCAAGGGCCACACTCGGTTCAAGGTCAAGCTGCCGGCCGACGCCGCGGCCGGGGTGGCGCATCTGCCCGCCGCCCGGGCCGCCGCCGGCGACCGGCCCTTGATGATGGATGCGAGCCAGGGCCAGTCGCCCGAAAGCCTCCTGTCCATCCTGGATGCCTTGCAGGCCGCCCGGCTCGACTGGCTCGAGGAGCCCTTCCCGGTGGACGATGCCGCCGCCTACCGGCAATGGCACGGTGTGGCCGGCAGGCCGCCGCTGGCGATGGGCGAGAACAGCTATGGCGAGACCGGCTTTCGCGTCCTGCTCGACGAGATCGACCCCGACTGGGCGCAGCCCGACATCACCAAGACCGCCGGCATCACCATGGGCGGGCGGCTCATCGCCATGAGCAGGGCGCGCGGCAAGAAGGTGGCCCTGCACATGTATGGCGGGCCGGTCGGGCTCTACGCCAGTGCCCAGCTCGCCGCCGCCCGGGGCGATGTCGATCTCGTCGAGATGGACGCCAAGCCCAACCCGCTCTTTGCCCATTTGGTGAGCCCGCCCGTGGTCGACGGCGGCAGGCTGCGCCTGCCCGACGGCCCGGGCCTGGGCATCGCCCTTGATCCTGCCGTCCTCGCCCGCTTCGACGTCACGGAGGTCTGAGACCCTTGCGAATCCTGATCTACGGCGCCGGTTCGGTCGGCGGCTTTCTCGCGGCACATTTGGCCCGGGCCGGGCGCGACGTGGCCGTCCTCGCCCGGGGCGAGCACCTGACCGCCATCCGCCGCGGCGGCCTGACCCTCGAGATGCCGGAGGACACCTTCACCGTGCCGCTCGAGGCCAGTGATGACCCGGCTGCCATCGGCTCGGTCGACATCGTGCTAGTGACCTTGAAGACTACGGCGAACGCGGCCGTGGCGCGTTCGATCGGGCCGCTCATGCGAGCCGGCACCGAGGTCGTCTTCGCCCAGAATGGCATCTTCTGGTGGTACGGCCAAGGCTTCGACCCGGGGGTGCCCTTCGCGACGACCAGGCTTGATCCTTCGGGCCGGCTTGCCGCCGCGATTCCATCCGACCGGGCGATGGGCCTCGTGATCTACTCGCCAAACGAGGTCGTGGCCCCTGGGCGGATCGTCTGCTCGATGCAGGACAGCCACTTCCATCTCGGTGCCGCCACTGCCCGGTCCGAAGCGGTGGCCAGGGTCGCGGCCGCACTCGGCGGCGCCGGATTCCGGGTCGAGACCCCGGCCGATATCCGCCATGCGATGTGGAAGAAGCTGCTCTTGAACCTCGCCACCGCCCCCATGTGCGCGCTCACCCGGGCGACGGCGAGCGGGCTCGACGACATCCCGGGGACCGAGGATGTCGCCTGCGGCCTGGTGCGCGACGGCATGGCGGTGGCAGCTTCCCACGGCTTTGCCGAACTCGGCGTCGATCCGGTGGCGCTGACCCGGCGCGGCAGCCGCGGCGGCTTCAAGCCCTCGATGCTGCAGGACCTCGAGCGCGGCCGGCCCATGGAGATCGACACCATGCTGGCCATCCTCCGGGATTTCGCACGGGATGCCGGCGTGCCGACGCCGACGCTCGATGTGGTGGTGCCACTGCTGACGCTGCTCGCCCGAACGAACGGGCTCTACCCGCCGCCCGACTGACCCCGCGCCCGGTGGCTCTGCATGTTGTGGACATGGACGTGGCCGCCGGCCGGGATCACCACCGTGGTCAGGCCGATCGTCTGACCATACTTCACCACGGCCGTGCCGGCGGCGAGGTCGGCCAGCGCAAACTTGTGGCAGAGCGGGATCGGCTCTTGGACCGTCACCCGAAGCCCGTCGAGCACCACCGGCGCACCAGCCTCGAGGCTGGTGAGCGCGGTCGCCACGTTGTCCGCGGGGTCGAGCCTGAGCGCCGCACGGCCGGTCACAGCACGGCCCCGAAGCGGCTGATTACCTCGTCGCACTCGCCCAGGATCTCGCCCCAGGTGAGCGCGCCTGAGGCCACGTTTTGGAGATCGGCCTCGAGCCGGTCGGCGGCCTCAGCCAGGGTGATGGCGCCGGTGAACACCGCACTGGCGTCATGGTCGAGCTGCTGGCCGATCCGGCCCGCGGTCGCCGGATTGCCGGTTAGCTTGATGGTCGGCATGAGCGCACTGACGTAGCTGTTGCCCACTCCAGTGGTGAAGAGTGCGAGGTTGCAGCCGGCGGCGGTGAAGCCGGTGAGCGATTCCGGGGCGTAGGCCGGGGCGTCCATTGCCCACACTCCCGGACCGGGCGGCGGCTCGCCATAGGCTATGACACCCTGGATCGGCCGGCTGCCGGCCTTGGCTATGGCCCCCAAGGACTTCTCCTCGATGCTGGAGAGCCCGGCCTCGATGTTGGTCCGGGACGGGTTGTTGCCGGTGAGGTCGATCCCGGCCGCCACTGCCATGGCCTCCCTGGCTGCTGCCGCCGCGCGCAGCCGGTCGGCGACGGTGGCGCTGGCGGCGCGGGCGGCGAATGGCTCCTCGGCTCCGATCCACTCGGTCGTCTCGCCGATGACGGCGGTGCCACCGGCATCAACCAGCCGGTCGACCACGGCGCCCACGAGGGGATTGGCGACGAGGCCGGAGCTCGGGTCGGAACGGCCGCATTCGAGGCCGAGGCAGAGCTCGCCCAGCGGCAGCCGGGCGCGGCGGTGGCGGGCGGCGGCGTGGACGAGGTCGGCCGCGGCGCGCAGTGCCCGGTCGTGCAAGGTCAGCACGTCGTGGCCGCAGTCGTCGAAGGTCACGGCGCGCACCAGGCGACCAGCAGACTCGGCGGCCGCTGCCACCGTCTCCACCACGGGCGCGTCGGCGCCGATCACGACCACGCCGCCCACGTTTGGGTGACAGGCGAAGGCGCGGAGCGCCGCTTCGTGCACCGCTCGGTCGCGGCCGAGCAGGCCCGAGCCGAACGGCGTGCCGAGCGCGGTGACGTGGCGCAGCATGGCGCCGATGCGGCGGGCGGCCGGCGTGGTCAGCCCGGTGACCGACAGCACCAGCGTCAGATTGCGAACGCCCGGCCGGCCGGAGGCTCGACGAAAGCCCAGAAATCCGCGCATGATGTGCCTCCCCCAGGTCCCCCAGCGGAGCCGATCGATGCCGAGCCCCGTCTTTCCGGCGGTCACCATCCCGCATCTCGCAGAGGCCGTGCTGCCGGCGGTACACCGTGTCCGCCTCAGCCAGCCCACGGCCCCGGCGATCGCCGATGTCGAGGCGGCCGTACACGCCGCTCTCGCCGGCAGGGCGGAGCTGGCGGCGCTCCGGCGCGGCAGCCGGGTCGCCATCGCCGTGGGCAGCCGCGGCATCGCCGACCTGACCCTGCTGGTTCGGGCGACCGTAGCGCATCTTCGGGATCGAGGCCATGCGCCCTTCATCGTGCCGGCCATGGGCAGCCACGGCGGAGCCACGGCCGAGGGTCAGGCGGCGGTGCTGGCCAAGCTCGGCATCGACGAAGCGGGGGTGGGGGCCCCGGTCCGGGCGTCGATGGCCACGGTGGAGCTGGGCAGGACGACCGATGGCATCCCCTGCCGGTTCGATGCCGAGGCCTTCGGCAGCGACGCCGTGGTCGTTGTCGCGCGGGTCAAGTCGCACACCAGCTTCGACCGGCCGATCGAGAGTGGCCTCTTGAAGATGCTCGCGGTGGGTCTGGGCAAGCAGGACGGGGCGCGGAACGTCCACCGGCTGGGGCCGGCCGGTTTCACCGAGACCATCCCGGCCCTGGCTGCGATCACGCTCGCCAACGCACCGATCGCCTGCGGCCTCGCCGTCGTCGAGAACGCGGCACACCGGCTGGTGGCGATAGAGGCCGTGACCCCGGCCGATTTCGCCGCGGCGGACGAAAGGCTCCTGAAGCAGGCGAAGTCGCTCCTCGCCAGGCTGCCGTTCCGCCGGCTCGACGCGCTCCTGGTCGAGGAGATCGGCAAGGAGATCAGCGGATCGGGCATGGACTACGCGGTTACCGGCCGGACCGATCTGCGCGGCATCCCCAATCCCGACCACATCCTCGTCAGCAAGCTCGCCGTGCTGCGGCTCACGAAGGCGACCCAGGGCAACGCCATTGGCATCGGGCTTGCCGACTTCGTGCCACTCGCCTGCGCCAACGCCGTCGATCTGAAGTCGATGTACGAAAACGCCATCACTGCGGCCATCGGCGAGAAGGCTCGCCTGCCGATCGTGCTGCCCACCGAGCGTGAGGTGTTGCAGGCGCTGGTCCTGACGAGCTGGGCCAGGGACAGCGCGACGCTCCGCTACTGCCAGATCAGGAACACCCTCGATTTGGACGAGGTGCTGGTCTCCCGGCCACTGCTCGACGAGCTCGGTGGCGACGCTGCGGCCGAGCGGCTCTGCTTCGACGACGCCGGGCGGATGTTGACGCTGCTCTGATGGCCGGCGAGCCGCTGGCTGCTGCGATCCACAAGGCAACCGCACATTCGGGGCGCGAACGCGCTGCTTGGCCAGATCGGGGGCCTGCCGCAGAAATCTGCTTGGCGCGGGCGAGCGACGGCGCCAGATGCCAATCAGCCTGTTGACAGAGAACCTTTTCACGGGCGTCATCTGGCTCGCCGAGTGGGGCTTCTCGGCCGGATCGAATGCGGGCCGGCGCGCATTCTCTTCGACACCGGGTTCTCGGATGTCTACCGCCGAGACGGCGGGTCGAAGCCGTCGACGTCATAGCGCTGTCGTACTTCCATTCGGACCTCACGCGCGTGCAGCTCTTCCACCCGTTCCGCAGCCGCAAGCGGCTGGTCGTGCGTCCGCGCGTCATGGAAGCGCTTCGCGACCCCAGGATGCCAGAGACGTCGAAGGCCCCGCATGCCTACGACCAGATCGAGGCGCGCATCCGCTGCGACTTCGAGATCGTCGCCGCCGAGGCGCCGACCGAGATCGCCGCCGACGCTTTCTTCCTCGGCTACAATCCGCGGGTCACGGACGTCGAGAAGGGCGTCTTCTACAAGGATGCGATGGTGGACGACACCGCGCTTGCCTTTCGCACCGATCGAGGTGCCCTGGTCGTCACCGGCTGCTCGCATGCCGGCATCTGAAAGATCTGCGAGCATGCCAAGAGCGTCACCGGCCAGCGGCTATGTGCCGTCATCGGCGGCCTTCACCTGATCCACAAGGAAGGGCCGGCGGTCGACGAGACGATCGACTAGTTCCAGAGGGAGGCCCCCGACCTGCTGCTGCCGGTCCACTGCGTCGAGTTCGACATCCAGGCGCGCGTGCAACGGACCTTCGGCTAAACCCGTCTCGGGGCTGGCTCCGTCATCGAGGTCGGAGCGCACGCCGGCTGCCGGCCTCGTGCGTGAACCGCCGAAAATGAGCGATGGCAGCCGTCAAGCCTCGGCGGTTGCCGCCCGGCGCCGGCGCCACTCGCTGATCAGCGGCCAGATGAGAAGGATCAGGGCGATGACGAGGAAGGTGGCGGCGACCGGGCGGGTGAAGATCGGCATGATCGAGCCGCCGGTCATCATCAGCCCCGTCCTCAGCTTGGCCTCCATCAAGGGGGCTAGGACGAACCCGATGACGAAAGGCCCGAGCGGGTACCGCGCACGCTCGAGGAAAAAGCCCATGACGCCGAAGGCCAACATCACCCAGACGTCGAACATGACGTTGTCCAGGCCGAAGGCGCCGATCACGCAGCAGACGATGATCACCGGCAGGAGGTAGGTCCGGGGAATGTAGGCGAGTTTCGCCACCTGATTCACCGTGCCGGTCATCACCGCCAGCATCACGAGGTTGCCGATCAGGCAGGCGGCGATCATCGCGTAGACGATGTCGGGATTGGTGATGAAGAGCGTCGGGCCGGGCGAGATCGAGTGGATCATCAGCGCGCCGATCAGGATGGCGTCGATCACCGAGCCCGGGATGCCCATGGCGATCAAGGGGATCAGCGCCCCGCCAACGGTCGCGTTGTTGGCGGTCTCGGAAGCGACGATGCCCTCCTCCGAGCCCTTGCCGAACGCTTCCGGCGCCTTCGAGACGTTCTTGGCGGTGGTATAGGCGATCACCGAGCCGATCGAGGCACCGACCCCGGGCAGGATGCCGACCAGCGTGCCGATCAGCCCGGAGCGCAGCATGTTCGGCCCGTGACGGAGCCAATCGCGGGCCTTGATCAGGATGCCGCTCTTGGCTGCCTCGACCCGCTCGATCTTCCGGCCGATGTCGAGGATGTCGGCGATGATCTGGCTCACCGCGAACACGCCGATCAGCACCGGCAGGAGCTTCAGTCCGCTGTTCATCTGGTGCTGGTCGAAGGTTAGCCTCGGCATGCCCGAGGAGGGATCCACACCCGGCATCGAGACGAGCATGCCCAAGAGGCCGGCGATCAGCCCCTTGACCAGGCTGCCCTGGCTGACCGAGGCGATCAGCACCATGGCCATGAGGATCAGGGTGAAATATTCGAATGGGCCGAAGCGGGTGGCCCAGATCGAGAGCGGCTTGGCCAGCACCAGTAGAAAGATCCAGGAAATGATCCCGCCGGCGAAGGAGGCCGCGATGCCGAGCCCCAGTGCGCGGCCGGGCTTGCCGGCCCGGGCCATGGGGTAGCCGTCAAACGTGGTCATCACGTTCGACGGCGTGCCCGGCATGCGCAAGAGCGTCGCAGTGATCAGCCCGCCGGTGATCGAGCCCACATACATGCCGATGAGCAGCACCACGGCGTCGGTGGCGGCCATGTAGTACGTCAGCGGCAGGGTCAGCGCGATCAGCATTGCCCCGGAGAGGCCGGGGATCGCCCCCACCGCGATGCCGAGCACCGTGCCGAGCACGACATAGGTGAAGCCGAGCGGCGTGAAGACGATGGCGAGCCCGCCCAGCAACCCGGTGAGCACGCCCTCCATCCGTCAGAGCCCCGGCAGGTCGACGACGAAGACGCGGGTGAAGACGTATTGAAAGCCGAAGCCGGTGACGGCGGCGACGGCGAGCACCCAGGGAAGCTGGCGGCGTTCGAAGCGGATGAGGAAGCCGATCGTGGCCGTGAGATAAAGGAGGGTGAGGATGGCGAAGGTGGCGAGGCGCTGCTGCATGGCGATGACGAAGACCATGGTGAACACCGCCACCACGCCGGCGTCGAGGTAGCGGCTCGCCAAGGCGGCGGCGATCGGCCGGCGGTCGATCAGCGAGCGGACGATGATCCAGAGCGAGAGCACGAGGATCAGGCCGGCGACCGCCCGGGGCACCGGGCCGGAGCCCAGCGGCTCGAACCGGCCGGGCGGGATGTCCTTGGCGCCGAAAAGGGCGAGCGATGCGATCAGGATCAGCATCAGTGCCACGCCGATCTCGACGCGCGGGTCGACTCGCTCGTTCAAGGCCTCGGCCTCCCCTGGCTGGCTGCGGCGGGATGGCCGGCGGTGCCCGCCGCCGGCCGCACTGGTGCCGCTGCTACTGCTGGCCCGCCTGCCTGGCGACCGGCTCGATTCGCGCCCAGGTCTCCTCGAGGTTGGCGCGCAGCGCGTCGCCGCTCAGAAAGATCGGGCCGAAGGTGCGGTCGGCGTAGAACTGCTGCACCGCATCGGTGCCGTGCGCCGCCTCGAGCGCTGCGGCGAAGCCCTCGACCGCCTCGGCGGGCGTGCCCTTGGGCGCGAACCACCAGCTGTCGACGCAGAACTCGACGTCCCGGCCGAGCTCCTTCAACGTCGGGAGGTCGGGCAGCTTCGGGTTGCGTTCGGGGCCGGTATAGGCCAGTGGCTTGATCTGCGCTTCGGGGTTCTCGCTGCCGTCCGGCATGCGGGTGAAGTTGATCACCTCGGCGGCCGAGAGCACCGAGACGTTGGTCTGCGCCCCTGTAAGTGCGGTGAAGTTCTCGGCCCCGCCGCCGATCTGGACGAAGCGGAAGGCGGCGCCGGGCTCGCTGTTCTGCAGCATGATGCCGGCCATGTGGTTGATGGCTCCCAGGTTCGCCCCGAAGAGGAGCGTGTCGGGCTCCGCCGCGGCCGTGGCCAGGAGGTCGTCCACGGTGTCGAAGCCGCTGTCCTTCCTGACCACCGGGGTTAGGCAGAACTGGCCCGTGGTCGCCACCGGCTCGAAATCGCGATAGCCGAAATCGATCATGCCACCGGCCTCGCCGCCCATGAGGGCGATGTGCAGCGTCAGGAAGGTGTAGCCGTCGGGCTCAGCCTCCATCACCTGCCGCGCCCCCACGGAATAGTGGCCGCCGACGTTCAGCACGTTGATCGGCTGCGGCAGGAGGCCGTTCTCCTGGATCGCCATCTGGAACACCCGGACGACCTGGTCCGAGGTGCCTCCAGGGCCGAAGGGAACGATGACCCGGATCGGCTTTTCCGGCCACGCAGCGAGGGCCGAGGCCGCGCTGCCCGTCGCCAGCAGCATCGCTCCGGAGAGCATCGTCGCCAGCAGCTTCGTCCTCGCCATGTCCAGCCTCCTCTTGCTTTCGTTGCGTGTCGGTCGAAGTGGTGACCGGGCGGTCATGCAGCCGCGCGCTGGCGGCGGCTGTTGCCCGTTGCCCGGTGCTCGTCGTCGCCGCCGGCCCGGCACAAGGTCTCGATGATGTCGGCGAGGTGGGCGGCCGCCTGGTTGGGCTCGATGCCGCGCCGGCTGATGATGCCGGCCGAGCGCTGCCAACTGGCACCGTTGATTGACAGCGGCTTGATTTCCGGAAGTCCGGAGCTGGCAAGATGGCCGACGGCGTGAAAGCTCAGATACGGGCTGCCGCGCATCAACTCGAGCTTCAGGGCCACGATGTCGGTCTCGATCATCGGCCGCGGCGGGGTCAGGCCGTGCGCGCGCATCATGACCTCGAGCCGGCGCACGAGGTAGGTTTGCGGATTGGGCAGGATCCAGGGATAGTCCAGGAGGTCAGCGATCTGTGCATTGTGCTGCGCGTGCAGCGGATGGCGCGCGTCGGCGATCACCCGGTACTCGTCTTCGAGCAGCGGCCGGCCCTCGAGGTCCGGGGCTTCGGCCCCTTCGGGCATGGCGGCCACGGCCAGATCGAGTGCGCCCTTCCTGAGCTCCGCCTTGAGCAGGTCGTCGGTGCCGCCAACGACCAGCAGCTGCACATCGGGCCGGTCGGCACGGAACCGGGCGATCGCCTCGGGCAGGACGCGGGTTTGCCAGGCCGGGCCGGCACCGACGCGCACGAGGCCGGAGGTGCCGTTCCGGAGCGCCTGGATCTCGCACTCGGCGTCGGCCATGCCGGCACGGATGTTGCGCGCGTGCCGCAGGAAGCACTGGCCATAGACGGTCAGCGAGACGCCGCGCGAGCGGCGGTCAAAGAGGCTGACCCCGGCCTCGTCCTCTAGCCGGCGCATGGCCTTTGTCAGGGCCGGCTGGGTCAGGCCGAGCTTCTTCGCCGCCGCCCGCATGCTGCCCTCGGCGGCGACCGCCAGAAAGTACTCTATGTTGCGCAGCTCCAAGGCCGCCGCTCCCCGCCCCGGCCGTGATAACGATTGCCGGCGGTTATCACCATTGTTCCGCTTGGCACTTGCTGGCAAGCGCCGCATCTTGTCAATATGCCGGCCAACAAAACGCCGCCACGGCGCGGTCGTCAGGGAGAGGTAGTCGTCATCATCGCACCGGGCGCCGAGCCATCAGCCCCACTGCCTGTCGATGCCTTCGCAGCAGGCGAGCCGTCGATCGAACGAGATGATGGGCGCGCCGAGGTGCTGGGCGGTCGCGACCAACGCACGGTCGAAAGGGACCTGGTGGTGGATTGGCAACCGCGCGGCCCGAGTCGCCATCTCGGCGGTGAAGGAGCCGAGGCCGATCGGCGACGCCTTGAGCTGAACGTGCAAGCTGGCGTGCTCCGGCTCCCGGAACGGGCACAGCACCGGCGGCTCGCCCATCGCCTTGATCTCGATCTCCCAGACCGTCACGGCACTGACGCTCAAGAGGTCCGGTCGATTGTCGAAAAGCTCGAGCACCCTGTCCGGGTTGCGCCGTGCCTACTCCTCGAACGTGGCCGGCACGCAGGCGTCGATCAGGAACATCAAGCGACACCGAGGGATTCGAGCTTCTCGTCGGTGAAGGGAGGGGCGGTCAATTGATCGTCATTGCAGGCGACGACGCCCGAGCTGGCGAAGCGGTAGCGCGCATCGATGACCGGTATCGGCCGAAACTTCGGCGTGCCGTAGCGCGCGACGACGATCTCCGTGCCGCGCGGCCGGCCCGCCGTACTCGGCGAGGTTGGCCTTCACCGCGGCAACGGAGACGGTCTGCATGATGGCCCCGTCGATGCGCAGTGCTGGTGAACATCTGCGCCAGGACAGACCATGAACCAATCCAGCCCGAGGACGATGCCATGACCACCGCACGCCCCAACGTGCTCCTCGTCCTGGTCGACCAGTGGGCCGGACCGCTGCTTGGCGTGGCCGGCCATCCGGTCGTGCAGACGCCGACCATCGACCAACTCGCCGCCATGGGCGTGCGCTTCTCCCGCGCCTACAGCGAGTGCCCGATCTGCATCCCGGCCCGGCGCACGTTGATGACCGGGACCACCACGCGGACCCATGGCGATCGCATCTTCGGCACGGTCAACCGGATGCCGGAGCTGCCGACCATCGCCCAGTGCTTCCGCGACGGCGGCTATCAGGCGCTCGCCGTGGGCAAGTTGCACGTCTACCCGCCCCGGGACCGAATCGGCTTCGACGACGTGCTGCTCAGCGAGGAGGGCCGGCCGCATCTCGGGACCGTCGACGACCACGACCAGTATTTGGCGTCCCGCGGCTTTCCCGGCCAACAGTTCATGCACGGCATGAACAACAACAACTATCTCTGGCGGCCCTGGCACCTGCCCGAGGACTGCCACGTCACCAACTGGGCGACGGCGGAGATGTGCCGCCAGATCAAGCGACGTGATCCGACCCGGCCGGCCTTCTGGATGCTCTCCTACACCCACCCGCATCCGCCGCTCGTGCCGCTCGCCTGCTACCTGGAGATGTACCGGACGTTCGCCATCGACCCGGCGCTCGACGCCGACTGGGCCAGAGACCCGGCGACGCTGCCGCGGGCGCTCAGGATGATCCGCGACTTCTACCCGGCTTTCCCGCCCGCCGTCGTGGCCGAGATCCGCCGTGCCTACTACGCCCTGTGCACGCATATCGACCACCAGCTCCGCCTCGTGCTCGGCACGTTGCGCGAAGAGGGGTTGCTCGACGAGACGGTGATCCTGCTGACCTCCGACCACGGCGACATGCTGGGCGACTTCGGCCTTTTCGCCAAGCGGACCTACTACGAGCGATCGGCCAACGTGCCGATGGTCCTGGTCGGCCCGCCCGGCCACCCGCACATCCCGGTCGGCAACACCGACACGCGGCTGGTCGGTCTGCAGGACGTTATGCCGACGCTCCTGACGCTCGCCGGGATCGCCGTGCCGCAGAGCTGCGACGGGATCGACATGCTGGGCGAGCGGCGGCGGCCGGTGCTCTACGGCGACTGCCTCGAGACCCCGGGGGCGAGCCGGATGCTGCACGACGGCCGGCACAAGCTGGTCTGGTACCCGGCCGGCAACACGGTCCAGCTCTTCGACCTCGATGGCGACCCGGCTGAGTGCTACGACCGGGCTGGCGACCCGGCCTATGAGGCGATCCGCCGGTCGCTCGAGGAGCGGCTGGCCGAGCACTGCTGGGGCAGCGATCTGGACCGCGGCTGGGTCAGGGACGGCAGGCTGGAGGGCTTTGATCCCGGCCCCTATGCAAAAAGACCCGACCGCAGCTTCCATGGCCAGCGCGGCCTGCACTACCCGGAGCCACCACAGCTCGCCCCGGAGAAGTCCGTGGGCTTTCCCGGGTGAGGGCTCAGCGCAGCTCGGCGGGGGTGAGCTCGATGCCGATGCCCGGGCCGGGCGGCGGGGCGAGGCGGCCGTTCACCGGCCGGAAGGTGCCCTCCGGTGCCAGCTCCCACAGCCACTGGTGGAGCATGTGATGCTCGACCGAGACGGCATTCGGCAGGGCGGCAGCCAGGTGCAGGGACGCGGCATAGAGCGCGCAGGTCGAGGAGGCGTGGAGCGTGCAGGGCAGGTGGTGGGCGTGCGCCAACTCGCCGATCCGCCGGCCCTCGGCCACGCCGCCGCAGGCGGCGATGTCGAACTGGACGAAGTGGACCGCCCGGCGCTCGATCAGCTCTCTGAAGGCCCGGGTCCAGGCCTGGTTCTCGTTGCCGCAGATCGGCATGGTCGTCCCTGCCGCCACCATCGCTTGGCCTGCCGGGTCGTGCGGCGAGACCGGCGCCTCGAGAAAGTGGATGGCGAAGCGCTCGAAGGCGCGGGCCATCGCCAGGGCCTGGGCAACGTCGAGATTGTAGAGAGCGTCGACCATCAGCCGCACGTCGGGCCCGATCGCCTCCCTGACCGCCGCGACCCGGCGGACGTCCTCGGACAGGGAAGCACCCCCCACCTTGATCTTGACCTGGTCGAACCCGGCCTCGACCCAGCCGCAGACCTCGGCCGCCAAGTCGTCCGGGCTCTTGTCCACCCCGTAGAGTCCCGCACTGGCGTAGACCGGGACGGTCTCCTGCGCCCGGCCGAGGAGGTCGACCAGCGGCACGTCCAGCGACTTGGCCCAGAGGTCGGTGACGGCGGTTTCCACGCCGCTCCAGGCGGCGGCCGTGATCCCGGTGCGGCCGCTGAGCTCGGTGGCTTTCCGCGCCGTCTCCGTCAGCGCCGGCAAGTCGGTGACCGGGCGCCCGACAACCAGTGGTGCAAGCTCGTGCTCGATAGTGGCGGTGATCGCCGCCTCACCACCCGAGACCCAGCATTCGCCGACACCGAAGCGGCCGGTCCGGCCGCGGGCGAAAACCAGGAGGATGCGCTTCTTGTCCCAGCGCTGGCGCGGGTTCCAGACTTTGCCGCCCATCTCGCGCTCGACCAGCACCACCTCGATCGCCTCGACGACCTCGCCCATAGCCCGCTCCCCCTGATGCGTTGTCGGGCTCATAGCGCCGGAGACCGCTCTTGACCAACCTCGTGTTTCTTTTCTCCGACCAGCACGCCCGCCACGTCACCGGTGTCTACGGCGACCCGATCGTCCAAACCCCGGCGCTCGACCGGCTCGCCGCCGAGGGTGTGACCTTCGATGCCGCCTACACCACGTCCCCGCTCTGCACGCCCGCCCGGATGGCGATGCTGAGCGGCCAGTACAGCCACGGCATCGGCTGTTGGACCAACTCCGACGTGCTCGCGTCGGACATTCCGACCCACGCCCACAGCCTGGGCGCCGCCGGCTACCGGCCGACGCTGATCGGCCGGCTGCACAGCATCGGCCCGGACCAGCTGCACGGCTATGTCGACCGCAGGATCGGCGACCACAGCACCAACTGGCCAGGTGGCCACGCGCATTCGCTGGGTGTCTTGGATCGGACCAACGAACCGTTTCGGGTCAGTATCGAGCGGGCGGGCCCGGGCCAGTCGTCCTACGAGGTCAAGGACCGCGACGTGCTGGCCGAGACGCTCCGCTATCTCGAGGCGCAGCGGCCGGGTGAGCCC
Organism: uncultured Geminicoccaceae bacterium; assembly: GCA_964460465.1. Taxonomy (GTDB): domain Bacteria; phylum Pseudomonadota; class Alphaproteobacteria; order Geminicoccales; family Geminicoccaceae; genus SLRI01. The sequence continues at coordinate 16,490 of CAYWSB010000014.1, forward strand.
TTCGCCGTGACCGTCGGCCTGATGCTGCCGCACCAGCCCTATGTCTGCAGCAAGCATGACTATGCCCTTTATTCCGGCCGGGTCCCCGATCCGCGCCTTGCACCGCCCGGCGACAATGCCGAGCATCCGTACTTGCGCGCCTGGCGCGAGCATACGGGCTCGCTCGACCTGCCGCCGGAGTGGGAGCGCCGGGCGCGCACCGCCTACTATGGCCTCACGACTTCGCTGGACCGGATGATCGGGGCGATCCTCGACAAGCTCGACGAAGCCGGGCTCAGCGAGGACACGCTGGTCGTCTACGCTTCCGACCATGGCGATCAGCTCGGGGAGCGGGGCTTGTGGTGGAAGCAGACCTTCTATGACCATTCGGTCGCCGTGCCGCTCGTCATGCGCTGGCCGGGGCGGCTGCCCGCGGGCGAGCGGCGGACGCAGGTCTGCAACCTCCTCGACGTCGCGGCGACCATGCTCGATGCGCTCGACGCCCCAGCCTTGCCGGACGCGCAGGGCAGGAGCCTCGTCGGTATCGCGCGCAATCCCTCGAGCCCCTGGCTTGACGAGACGTTCGCCGAGTACTGCACCGACGGCGTCGCCCGCTGGACCGGCACGGTGCCTGTGCAGCAAAGGATGGTCAGGTCCGGCCGGTTCAAGCTCGTCTACTATCACGGCCTGGAGCAGCAGCTCTTCGATCTCGCGGCCGATCCCGACGAGGCCACCGACCTCGCCCAGGACCCGGGCCACCAGACAATCAGGAAGGCGTTGACCGATCGCATGCTGGAGGACTGGGATCCCGACACCATCGCCTTGCGGATGGCGCGCAAGACGGCGAGCAAGCGCCTGCTGTCGGACTGGGCCAAGGCGGTCCGCCCTGCCGAGCAGCATCTCTGGGACGTGAAGATGGAGGACAACTGGCTCGACGAGCTCTCGTCGTGAGCCGGCTCTTCGGCATCACGGTGATGCCAGAGTGGATCCAGGCAGAGGGGATCGAGCAAGTGCTCGACAATCTCCAGATGGCCGGAGCCAATGCCGTCGCCACCTCGCCCTACGTCATGGCACCTTCCGACGAACCGGACGCCGGTCGCGAGCCACCGATCGACGCCGGAGCCGGCTCGGTGCGGCTACTCGACCGCGCCCTCTGGGGCAAACGCGAGCTGCGATGCGTCACCGCTCCGAGCTTCGTGCCGGACAAAGCGCTCTATGCCGGACTGCGCTACCAGCCTACCGAAGCGACGGACCTAACCCGCAGCGAAGGCCCAAAGGTCCAGGCCTTCATCGCCGCTGCCCAGGCCAGGGGGCTCGAGGTCCATCTCCAGGTCCAGGCCGCCATCCCGCCTGGCTACCGGGTGCAGTTCGGCGGGCCAGTGCCCGAGGACCAGCCGCTCCTGCCCGACGGCAGCCGGCACGAGGGCCGGGTGGACAAGAACGGCAGCCTCGCCGCTCCTGAAATCGGCGCCTATCTCGAAGCGCTCGTCCGGGACGTGGCCAAAGCCTACCCGACGGTTGACGTGCTCAGGCTCGACTGGCCGGAATACCCGCCCTACACGCTGGAGAGCTGGCTCTTCGACTTCTCGCCGCATGCCGAGCGGACGGCGAGGGCCAGGGGCCACGACTGGGACGCGATGCGCGCGGCCGCCCGGCGCATCCAGGTGAATCCGGCGCTGGTGCTGACCGAGGGCCTGAGCTCGCTCGAGGCGCTGGTCCGGTTCAAGGCCGACCTTTCGGTCGATCTGCTGACCGCCGCCCGCGCCGCCCTGCCGGCCGGCATGCGGCTCGTTGCGCATGCCTTTCCCCCGCCCTGGAATCGGCTCTCCGGGCTCGATTATGCCCGCGTCGCCAACGTCGCCGACGACATCGCGGTCAAGCTGTACACCATGCACTGGCCGATGATGCTGCGCAGCTATCTCGCGACAATGGGCCGGCTCGACGAGGCCGGGGCGGCGGCGATCCAGCTGCTGTTCGACACTGGCAGCGCACTGTTCTCGGACCTCCGCTATCCTGAGCCCGAGGAGCCGCATCCCGTCTCGGCGGCAGCGCAGCGGCGCAAGATCGAGGAGGCGAAGGCGGCCACACCCAGGATCCACGCCGCGGCGCATGCCTACGGCCCGCTGGACGACGTCATCGCCCGCGCCGCAGTGGCCTGGGAGGCGGCAGGAACGCGGCTCTGGATGAACCGCTACGGCTATCTCTCGGACGCCAAGCTCGCGGCGCTCAGTCGCGTGCTCCGCTGAGGCCGGACCTTCAGAGCTTGTCGATCGGCACCTTCAGAAACCGGGTGCCGGCGGCGTCGGGCTCGGGCAGCCGGCCAGCCTTCATGTTGACCTGGAGCGAGGGGATGATCAGCCGGGGCATGGCGAGCGTCCTGTCGCGGGCCTCGCGCATGGCGACGAACGCATCCTCGCTCGTACCGTCCTTGACGTGGATGTTGTGCTTACGCTCCTCCGCCACCGTGGTCTCCCAGCGGATTTCGCGGCCGTTCGGGCCGTAGTCGTGGCACATGAAAAGCCGCATCGCGTCCGGGAGGTCGAGGATGCGCCGGATCGAGCTGTAGAGGGCGCGCGCGTCACCGCCGGGAAAGTCGGCGCGCGCGGTGCCGCCGTCCGGCATGAAAAGGGTGTCGCCGACGAAGGCGGCGTCCCCGATGATGTGGGTCATGCAGGCCGGGGTGTGCCCGGGCGTATGGACGACGTGGGCAGTCAGCGTGCCGATCATGTAGCTGTCGCCGTCCTGGAACAGGCGGTCGAACTGCGAGCCATCGCGCTGGAACTCGGTCCCCTCGTTGAAGATCTTGCCGAAGGTCTCCTGCACCACGGTGATTTTCTCGCCGATGCCGAGCTTGCCACCGAGCTTTTGCTGAATGTAGGGGGCGGCGGAGAGGTGGTCGGCATGCACGTGGGTCTCGATCAGCCATTCGCAGGTGAGGCCATGCTCGCGCACGTAGGCGATGATCGCGTCCGCGTGGTCGTAGGTGATCCGCCCGGCCGCGTAGTCGATGTCCATGACCGAATCCACCACCGCACAGGCCTTGGACACCGGGTCCTCGACCACGTAGCTGATGGTGTTGGTGGCATCGTCGAAGAAGGCGGTGACCTTCGGGCGGACCCCGAGATCGACCGCGGGAACGCGGCTGCCGGTCATGACGTTCATGGTGTCCCCCTTGCAGTGCGGCGCTTGCCAGTGACACTTATATAATTTACGAAACTATGAATCAAGCTTGGTGGGTGACATGCCGAACGACCCGTCGATGCCCGCGACGCCAAGCCATGCCCCGGTCCTGCCGCTACTGGACGCACCCGCACCAGCGTTCACTGCGCGCACCACCACGGGCGAGCGGTCGCTCGCCGACTATCGTGGTCGCTGGCTCGTTTTCGTCTCGCACCCCGCCGACTTCACACCGGTCTGCACGAGCGAGCTGATCGCACTTGCCCGGGCCTACGACCGCTTCCAGGCCATGGATTGCGACGTCCTCGCCCTGTCCATCGACGGCCTCTACAGTCACCTCGCCTGGCTCGAGAGCATGCGCGACCGGTTCGGAGTGTCGGTGCCGTTCCCGCTGGTCGAGGATCCGTCGATGGTGATCGCGCGGGCCTACGGCATGCTCGCCGCGGACGCACCCAGCAGCGCCACGGTGCGCGGTACCTTCGTGATCGACCCGGCCGGCATCATCCGTGCGATGACCTTCTACCCGTTGAGCGTCGGCCGCGACGTCGACGAGCTCCTGCGCCTAGTGGCGGCGCTGCGCACGGGTGACGCGGACGGCCTGCAGACACCCGCCAACTGGCGGCCCGGCGAGCCCGCCCTGGCCCCGGCGCCGCAGACCGCGGCGGAGGTCGCGGTCGCACGCTCCGCCCGGCAAGGCGAGCTGGTCGATTGGTACTACCGCCGCATCACGCGCGACGAGGGCGGCAGCGGCGCCGGCTTCAGTGGTCGAGCGGGCGGTCCTCGCAGATAGCGTAGCTCTGCGCCCACGGGCGTTCCCGCTCGAAGGCGGCGCTGGCCGCGATGACCTGGTCGTCGGCCATCCGCCGGCCGATGATCTGCAGGCCGACGGGCAGGTTGCCGGGGGCGAGGCCGGCCGGGATCGACGCAGCGGGGTGGCCGGTGAAGTTGATGAAGTAGGTCATGCACCAGCCGATCAGCCGCTCGACCGGCTCGCCGTTGATCTCGGCCGGCCCCACCGTGTTGCCGTCCGTGCCGTTCTTCACCGGCAAGGCCGCCAGGGTCGGCGAGACGAGGAAGTCGTGGCGGTCGAGCACGCCCTGGATCGCGTCGTTGATCTCGGTGCGGATCGTCTGGCACTCGAGCATCTCAGAGACGGTCATCGCCGCCGATCGCTCAACCCAGGCGGTGAGCTCCGGCGGCAGATCGTTGCGGTGGGTGCCCATCAGGTCGACGCCGTTTGCCCTGAACAGCTCGAAGGCGCCGACGGTGAGCGGCATGATGAGCTTGCACCAGAGATCGGCGAGCTCGAGATGGTGCCGCTTGATGCCGAGCTTCACCTCCTCGACGACGGCCCCGGCCTGCTCGAACGCCGCAAGAGCCTGCCTGCAGGTCTCGACGATCACGGGCTCGACCGGGTAGACGCCGAAATCCGGGGTCCAGGCGATCCGCATGCCCTTGATCGAGCGCCGTGTGGCACCCATGAAATCCAGCCGGTCGGGCAGGCTGAAGGGGTCGCGCGGGTCCGGGCCGGCGAGCGCCTCGAGCGCCAGGGCGGCGTCCTCGACGGTGCGCGCCAAGGGGCCCTCGTGGATGAAGCAGTTGGCCGGGCTGAACGCGTCGGGACGCGCGTTGAGCGGCACCCGGCCGAAGCTCGCCTTGAAGCCGTAGATGCCGGACCAGGAGGCCGGGATGCGGATCGATCCGCCGCCGTCCGTGCCCTCGGCGAACGGCACCAGCCCGTCGGCGACAGCAGCCGCACTGCCACCCGAGGAGCCGCCGGGGTTGCGGGTCGGATCGAACGGGTTCCGTGTCGGGCCGAAGAGGTAGTTGTCGGTCACCCCGCGAAAGCCCATCACTGGCGCGTTGCACTTGCCGACGACGATGGCCCCGGCCTTCTCCATCCGCTCGACCCAAAGGCAGGTGAGATCCGGCCGCCAGTCCTGCATCGCGCGCACGCCGCCGAGCGTGGCCGGCCAGCCGGGCTTGAAGTCGAAGAGGTCCTTCATGGCGGTCGGCACCCCGTGCAGCGGGCCCAGCGCCGCCCCGGACATCACCGCCTGCTCGGCCTTCTTCGCCGCTGCCAACGCACCGTCGAAGTCGGTGAAGACGAACGCGTTGAGGCTGGGGTTGCGCGCCTCGATCCGGGCGATCACCGCCTCCATCACCTCGACCGGCGACAGCTTGCGCGCCCGGATCAGCCCCGCCAGCTCTGCCGCCGAGCGCCACGCCAGATCGTTGCCCGAACCGCTCATGTTCCCCCCTGTTGACGATGCGAGGGAAACTTGCCGGATCGCCTGGTCGCTCGCAAGGGGGGGTGACGGCTCAGCCCGTGCCCGCGCCGTAGCGACGCCAGCTCCCCAAGGCGGTGATGTCCTGTGCCCCCTCCGTGCCGGCGGCCTCGGCGAGGAAGCCCTTGGGCGCGGTGTCGTCGGCGAGCTCGACCGTGCCGATCGACAAGGGCTGTGGGATGCTGGCAGTGAGCCTGGCGAAGGCGGCCTCGGGCAGCGCCCAGACCTCGGCCTCGATGGCGCCGGCCGCCGGGTCGTCCGCGGCGGTCCGGGTCAGCCCCGGCCGCGGCGGGGTCATGCCGGCGAGCGCCCAGAGGCGGTAGCGGCGGGTCGTCGTGGTGGCGCGCAGGAACCGGCCGCCCGCGCGGGTCAGCTCCGGGCTCAGCGCCATGCCCTGCATATGGGCACCGACGACCACGAGCTCGATCTCGCCCGGGCCTGCCGTCGGCGGCGGCGGCGGGGTCGGCTCCGCCAGCCGCCCGGTGGCGCCGAGCAGCTGCCCGGACCGGGCGTGGAGGGCCCTGGCGACCGAGGCGAGCCGGCCGTCGCTGCCGGCCGGGCCGATGAGCGTCACCGAGCCAGGCCTGCCGTCGTCGCGCAGCCGGGCCGGCACGGCGATCGCCGCGAGGTCCAAGAGGTTGACGAAGTTGGTGTAGGTGCCGAGCCGGCTGTTGGGGCCGATCGGGTCGCAGGATATCTCGGCCAGGGTGACGAAGCCCGGGATCGAGGGGACGACCAGGAGGTCGACCGAGGCGACGACCGGCTCGAGCGCCCGGCGGAGCTCGGCCAGGCGGTAGAGGCCCTTGAAGGCGTCGACGGCCGAGAGCCGTCCGGCACCGCCGATGATCGCCCCGGTGGTCGGGTGCAGCGCGCCCGGGTGGCGGGCCATGAACGCCTCGATGGCCGCCAGCCGCTCGGCGACCCAGGCGCCCTCGTAGAGCAGCGCCGCCACGGCATAGAAGGGCTCGAGGTCGACGGGCACCGACGTAGCCCCCAGGGTTTCGAGGTCGGCGAGCGCTGCCTCGAACATCCGGGCCTGGGCGTCGTCGCCGAAGAAGCGGCGTGAGGACGGGATGGGGACGCCGACCCTGAGCGGTCCCGGGCAGGGGCCGTAGCCGCCGGCCGGCCGGTCGCGGCTGAAGGGGTCGACCGGGTCGAAGGCGGCGGCCGCGGCGAAGGCGGCCCAGGCGTCGTCGACGGTGAGCGCGAACACGGAGACGCAGTCCAGCGTGCGGCAGGCTGGCACCACGCCGCGGGTCGAGAGGGCGCCCAGCGACGGCTTGAGGCCGACGATGTTGTTGAGCGCCGCCGGCACCCGGCCCGAGCCCGCCGTGTCGGTGCCGAGGGCAAAGGTGACGAGGCCGTGCGCCACCGCCACGGCCGAGCCCGAGGAGGAGCCCCCAGGGACGAGCAGGGGATCGAGAGCGTTCCGCGGCACGGGGTAGGGGGTGCGCACGCCCACGAGGCCCGTGGCGAACTGGTCGAGATTGGTCTTGCCGACGGGGATGGCCCCTGCCGCCTTCAGCTGGGCGACCACCGGGGCGTCGGTCGCGGCGGTATAGGCGAAGGCCGGGCAGGCGGCGGTGGTCGGCATGGCGGCGACGTCGATATTGTCCTTGACCGCGAAGGGCAGTCCCCAGAGCGGGTAGCGCTCGGGGTCGAAGGGCGGCAGGGCTGCCACGGCAGCCCCCAGGGCAGCCTCGTCCGCGAGATGCAGGAAGATGCCGGGATCGCCGACGGCGGCGATCCGTCGGCGGCATTCGGCGAGGACGGCCGCCGCGTCCACCCCCTGGGCAAAGGCCTGGTGCAGATGGTGGCGCTCGAAGCCCAAGGTCTCCATCACGGGCGGACGCTCCTTTAGACCGGCTGATGTTGCGTGCAGGATTGTATGCAATTGTGATGCCAGCGGCGTTGCGGCGGCATCGCGCTTGGCCTAGTGCTCTGGCGCGAGCTCGAGTTCGAGCGCCCTGATCGGTGTCGACTCCGGCGTCGCCGCCTGCCCGGCAAAGCTGCGATAGGCGTCCTTGACCGCCATGATGTGCGTCCGCATCGACCGGTAGGCGGCCTCGCCGTCGGCCGCCCGGATGGCGTCGACCACCACCTGGTGCTCGGCGTGGCTGGAGGCGAGCCGGCCTTCGACGCGGAACTGGGCGCGGCGGAACGGCTGCAGGCGGCGGCGCATCTCGAGGGTCGTCTCGACCAGGAAGGGGTTGCGCCCGCCCTCGTAGATGCTGCGATGGAAGTGGCGGTTGGCGCTGTCGTAGGCGTCGAGATCGCCCGCTCGGACATGGGCGAGACTGGCCCGGTGGAGCTGGTCGAGGGCGTGTTTCTCAGCCGCGCTCATCCGCTCGGCGGCGAACCGGGCGCAGCTGCCCTCGAGCTCGGTCATGACCTCGAACATCTGCACGAGGCGCTCGAGCGTGACGTTGGCGACCACCACGCCGCGGTGCGGCCGCTTCTCGACCAGCCCGCTCGAGGCGAGCCGGCTCAGCGTCTCGCGGACCGGCGTGCGCGACACGCCGAAGCGGGCGGCCAGGGTCTGCTCGTCGAGCTTGGCGCCAGGCGCCAGCGCGCCATCGGCGATGTCGTCGGCGAGCGTCTGGGTGAGCCGCTCGACCAGCGTCGACCGGCCGCGACTGGCCGTGCTCACGGGCTGCCCTCCGGCAGGCCGAGGCTCACATGCGCGGCGACGATCCGCCAGCCCTCGGCCGTCCTGAGCCAGGTCTGGCTCTGCTTTCCCCGGCGCCCCGTGTCGTGCCGCTCGTACTCGCAAAACGCCGTGGCGACGTCGTCGCCATAGGTCGTGATGACGATGTCGGTCAGCCGCCGGGCGAGGCCGGTCACGTCGCGGCCGCGGCGGAAGGCCGTGATCGCCGCCTTGCCCTTGAGCACCTCGCCGACCCCGTAGCGGATCACCGCGGGGTGGTCCCAGAAGAGCGCATCGAGCGTGCCGGTGTCGTTCGCCGCGAGGGCTGCCTCGTAGACGTCGAAGGCATGGTGGACCTCGGCCACGACGTCCGGCTTGTTGATCTGCAAGAACCTCTCCTCGAAGCGACGCCCGGCTGTTCTAGAGGGCAGCTGGGTCAAGCGCCAGTCGCTGCATTTCTGGGCAGCGCCCGCCCAACCCGCGGGCAGCCGCGATGGTGCCATCGCCGGCAAGGAGGCCGGCGAGCCAGCAATCGCGCCGGCGCACCCTGCCTGCCACGGTTGGCATCATTCTTGAATACAAACTTGCATGCACATCACGTGAGGCAAGGACGTCGCCATGACCGCTGCACTCATCCGGGCCGAGCCCGCAGCGCTCGCTTTCGACCCGGCTCGCGCCGCCCTGGTCGTCATCGACATGCAGCGCGACTTCCTCGAGCCCGGCGGCTTCGGCTCGAGCCTCGGCAACGACGTTTCCCGGCTCCGGCCGGCCATCGCCGCCTGCGGCGGGGCGCTGGCCGCGGCTCGGGCGATCGGTCTTCTGGTCGTCCACACCCGCGAGGGCCATCGCGCCGACCTCGCCGATGCGCCGCCGGCCAAGCTCGCCCGGGGTGCGCCTGGCATGAAGATCGGCGACGAGGGGCCGATGGGCCGGATCCTGATCCGCGGCGAGCCGGGCCACGACATCGTGCCGGAGCTCGCCCCCTGGCCGGGCGAGCCGGTGATCGACAAGCCCGGCAAGGGCGCCTTCTACCAGACCGACCTCTCCCTGATGCTCGAGAACCGCGGCATCGACACCCTCTTCGTCGCCGGGGTCACGACGGAGGTCTGCGTCCACACCACCATCCGCGAGGCCAACGACCGCGGCTATCGCTGCGTCGCCCTGGCCGACGCCTGCGCCTCCTACTTCCCCGAGTTTCACCGGATCGCTCTCGACATGATCAAGGCACAGGGCGGAATCTTCGGCTGGGTCGCCGAGACCGCCGCCCTGATCGATGCGCTGGCCGCGCGCCCTGCGGCCTGACTTCTCCTGCTCGAGGAGGGACACATCATGGCATCGACCACCCAACGCACCGCGAGCCCGGCGCTCTGGACGCCCGGCGACTGGAACGCCCTTTTCGGCCTCGGCACCAACGTGCTGGTCAACCTTCTGGTGCTCACCGGCCTTCTGAAGTTCGTCGTCGGCATGCCCGACGCGATCACCTTCGGCCGCATCCTGCCCGCCGTCGGCCTGATGCTCTTCCTCGGCAACATGTACTATGCCTGGATGGGCTGGAAGCTGGCCAGGCGGACCGGCCGCGACGATGTCTGCGCCCTGCCCTCGGGGCCGTCCGTGCCGCACATGTTCATCGTCGTCTTCGTCATTATGATGCCCGTCCTGGGCACCACGGGCGATCCTGTGAAGGCCTGGGAGGCCGGCCTCGCCTGGGTGTTCATCCAGGGCTTCATCCTGATCGGCGGCGCCTTCATCGCACCCTGGATCAGGAAGATCACGCCCCGTGCCGCGCTGCTCGGCACACTCGCCGGAGTCTCGGTCGCGTTCATCTCGATGCGCCCGGCGATGGAGATCTTCATGACCTCCATCATCGGCATCACCTGTCTCGCCATCATCATGGCCGGCTGGTTCGGCGGTGTGCGCTATCCCCGCAACCTGCCGGCCGGGCTGGTCGCCATCCTCGTCGGCATGGCGATCGCCTGGGGCGCTACCATCATCGGCTTTCCCGAGGTCGGCGGCATGACCTTCGCGGGCCTCGCCTCGAGTTTTGCCAGCTTCGGCTTCTCGATCCCGCTGCCGGCGGTCGACCATGTCTTCTCCGGCTTCGAGTTCCTGGGCTTCATCCTGGTCACCGCCATTCCCTTCGGCGTCTACGACCTCGTTGAGGCCATGGACAATGTCGAGAGTGCGGAGGCCGCGGGCGACAGCTACAACACCACGGAGGCGATCGTCGCCGAGGGCTCGATCTCGCTGATCGGCACGCTGCTCGGCTCGCCCTTCGCCAATGCCGTCTACATCGGCCATCCGGGCTGGAAGTCGATGGGCGGGCGGATCGGCTACTCGGCCGCGACCGGGGTCTTCGTCCTGGTGCTGGCCTGGCTCGGCATTCTGGCGGTCTTCCTCAACCTGGTGCCCGTGGTCGCGATCGCCCCCATCCTCCTCTATATCGGCATGCTGATCGGCGCCCAGGCCTTTCAGACCACCCCGGCCAGCCACGCCCCCGCGGTCGTGCTGGGTCTCGTGCCCCATCTCGCCGCCTGGGCCAAGGTGCAGATCGACGGGGCGCTGGGGGCCGCCGGGGTGACCATCGACGAGGCGCTGATCGCCGGCATGAAGACCAACGGCGTGCTCTACGAGGGCCTGGCCATTCTCGGCAACGGGGCGATCCTGACCGGGCTGGTCCTGGCCGCCATCGGGGTCTTCGTCATCGAGCGGCGCTTCATGGCGGCGGCGGCCTTCGCCGCGGCGGGGGCGGTGCTGACCTTCTTCGGCTTCATGCACGGGCCGGCGGTCGGGATCGCGGTCACTCCCATGGTGGCCTTCGCCTATGCCATGGTGGCGGGCCTCTTCTACCTCGCCGCCAGCCGCGGCCTGGCCGACGCCCCGGCGGCGATCCCCGAGCCCGTGGCCGCCGAGTGACGCGGATGGCCGACGCGTGGGACCCCGACCGGCACATCGACGCCGTGGCCCCGCTCCTCGGCCTCGCCGTGAGCGAGGCGCAGCGGTCGGGGGTGCGCCGCTTTCTCGAGGTCGCCCGGGCCATGGCCGAGATGGTCGAGGCGGCCTGCCCGCCCGACACGCTCGGCCTGGCGCCGGTGTTCGTTCCCGTTGCGGTCGCCGAGCCCCATGACGACCGCTGACCCCCTCGCCTGGGACGCCACGGCCACGACCATCGCCGAAGCCGTGGCGGCCGGCGAGGTCAGCGCGGTCGAGGTCGCCCAGGCCACGCTCGCCCGGATCGAGGCGGTGGACCCGGCGATCAACGCCTTCACCGACCGCACCTTCGAGCGCGCGATGGCGGAGGCTCGGACGGTCGATGCAGCGCGGGCTGGGAGCCAGGCTCTCGGCCCGCTCGCGGGCGTTCCCTTCGCCGTCAAGAACCTCTTCGACGTGGCCGGGGTCACCACCCGTGCCGGCTCGGCGCTCAATCGCGCCCATCCGCCCGCCAAGGCCGACGCCTTTCTCGTCCGGAAGCTCGCCGCCGCTGGCGCCGTACTCACCGGGGCGCTCAACATGGGCGAGTATGCCTATGACTTTACCGGTGAGAACGCCCATGACGGCGTCTGCCGCAACCCGATCGACCCTGCCCGCATGGCCGGCGGCTCGTCCTCGGGCTCGGGGGCGGCCACCGCCGGCGGCCTGGCTCCGGTGTCGCTCGGCTCCGACACCAACGGCTCGATTCGCGTGCCGGCGTCCTTCTGCGGCATCTTCGGGCTCAAGCCCACCTATGGCCGGCTCGGGCGGTCGGGGACCTTTCCGTTCTGCGACAGCCTCGACCACCTGGGTCCCCTTGCTCGCACCGTCCGCGACCTTGCCCTCACCTACGACGCGCTGCAGGGCCAGGACCCGGCCGATCACGCCTGCACCGGGCGGCCGCCCGAGCCCGTGCGCCCGACGCTCGAGGCCGGGATCGGCGGGCTCAGGGTGGCGGTCGCCGGCGGCTGGTTCGAGCGACAGCTCGGCGATGCGGCGCGGGCCGCCGTCGCCCGCGTGGCCACGGCATTGGGGGCCGGCGAGGTGGTGCCGCTCGAGGATGCCGCGGTGGCCCGTGCCGCGGCCTTCCTGATCACCAACGCGGAGAGTGCCGCCCTCCATCTCGACCGGCTGAAGACCGACGCCGACGGCTTCGACCCGGACACCCGCGACCGCTTCCTCGCCGGTGCCCTGCTGCCGGCAGGCTGGCTGGTCAAGGCGCAGCAGGCGCGCCGCGCCTGGGCCGCCCGGCTGGCCCGGCTGTTCGCGCGGATCGACCTGCTGATCGCCCCCGCAACGCCCGGCCCGGCACCGCTGATCGGCCAGAAGACGATGCTGCTGGACGGGGTCGAGCTGCCGACCCGACCGAATATCGGGCTCTTCACCCAGCCGATCTCCTGTGCCGGGCTGCCGGTCGCCTGTGTCCCCGCGGCGGCGCCGGGCGAGTTGCCGGTGGGGGTGCAGCTCATCGCCGCCCCGTGGCGCGAGGATCGCTGCCTGCACGCGGCGCTCTACCTGGAGCAGGCCGGCATCGCGACGCCAGCCGCGCCGCACCCCTCGCTCGGGCTCCGAGGCGCTGCTGGCTGCCACCCGGCGGGTCCTAAACTCGCGGGACACATTCTTGGTTCGGGGGACACATTACCTTGGTTCGGGGGACACATTACGGAATTAACCAAGCGGGCTACACAAGGCCTACATGGGTACGTCAAGCGCGGCGATGCCGCGGACCTCGGCCAGCCGCAGGCGGCAAAGGCCAATTGCGTAATGTGTCCCCCGAATTGGTGATCGGCGGGGCGGGTTGCCTCGGTCGGGGCGAACGGCTTAAACCTCGCGGCGTCTTCGACGCCATCGCCGCAACGCCGGGAGCCCTGACTTGATCGACCTCTACACCTGGAGCACGCCCAACGGCCGCAAGGTCTCCATCATGCTGGAGGAGTGCGGCCTGCCCTACACCGTGCACTCGATCAACATCGGCAAGGACGAGCAGTTCGCGCCCGACTTTTTGAAGATCAGCCCGAACAACAAGATCCCGGCGATCGTCGACCAGGACACCGGCCGCTCGCTGTTCGAATCCGGTGCGATCCTCATCTACCTCGCCGAGAAGGCCGGCCGGTTCATGGGCGAGACGCCCGACGAGCGCTGGCCGGTGCTGGAACGGCTGATGTGGCAGATGGGCGGGGTCGGGCCGATGCTCGGCCAGGCGCACCACTTCCTCCGCTTCAACCCCGGCAAGGCGCCCTATGCCGAGGAGCGCTACGGCAACGAGGCGAGGCGGCTCTACGGCGTGGCCGACAAGCGGCTGGGCGAAAAGCGCTATCTCGCCGGCGACTTCCTCAGCATCGCCGATTTCGCCACCTGGCCCTGGTTCTCGCGCTTCGAGTGGCAGGGCATCGACCTCGGGGACTTTCCCAACGTCCGGCGCTGGTATGTCGAGCTGGCGGAGCGCCCCGGCGTGCAGCGGGGCTACGACGTCCCGGCCATGGGCCACGCCATCCCGATGCCCGGCTAGCGGCATCAGAGGAGTAATGGCCTGGGCCGGCTCCGCCGCCAACCGCCGGCCGGGTTCGTTCGACGGAATCGGGCCTCCCGGGTTCCAGCACTCGCCCGCCGCTGCAACGCGGCTGCAAGAAGCTGTCAGAACCCCTTGAATCACATGGCATCGCGGCGTTGGCTGCGACACTTTGCGCGCTCGGGTTCGTTCGCGGGTTCCCGGGTTCGTTCGTCGATTTTCCGCGGTCTTGAACCCGGGCGGCGGGTTCGTTCGTCGTTTCCCGGGTTCGTTCGCGGGTTCGTTCGTCGCGAAAAGGGCCAAATGCGCCGCTATATGCGCCATAAGGAACGCTTATGGCGCATATAGCGGCGAAGATTATGTCAAATCGCGCCGCTCCATGCGCCATCATTGGTGTACCTACACCGCTCGATGCACCATTCTCGGGGTCGATTCGCCACCATGCGCGCCATGAATCGGTGTTTTGTAGGACGACACATAAAGTGTCATAAGCGTTCGTTATGACGCTGCCCACGGCACGAGGGTAGGGGAAGTCCGGGTCGGCGTCGATCGCCGCCACCGGCCGAAAGCCGCATCGATCCGCCGGTCGCGATCGTGGCTCGCGGTGATGGTCCACCGCTACCCGCCGAGCGGACGGCCTGGCGCGGCAAGGGTGGGTAGGATGCCGCGCCGCTGCCTGCTGCAGTGTGTCCGTTCGGTTGGGCGGATGGACATGCACGGGCATCGGGCCGAGCTCTGCGAGCGTCCGAGCCGCCGCGCGCACGGGCCGCGCTCATGGCAAGCAGGCCGGCGCGAAGAAGGACGGTGGCACGCGACGGCGCCGTGATGGACGATGGCGGTGCCACGTCGTCCGGCGGCAACGGCCGGCGCCCGACGGGACGGCGGCGCGCAAGCGGCCCTTGACTTCTTGGTGACGCTGTCCGTTTCGTGGCGCTCCCCATCACGACGGCAGGATCGACGGCAGGATGGCCAGTCCCGGCATTGCGGCGACGCCCGGCGGCGCGCAGGAGCGCACCGCCTACCTCGTCATCCTCGGCGTGAGCCTCTGCCATCTGCTCAACGACGTGATGCAGTCGCTGCTGGCCGCCATCTACCCGCTGCTGCAGGCGGAGTTCGGGCTGGCGTTCTGGCAGATCGGGCTGATGACCCTGGCCTTCATGGTCACGGCCTCGCTGCTCCAGCCCCTGATCGGGCTCTACACCGACAAGCGCCCGATCCCGCAATCCCTGCCGATCGGCATGGGCTCGACCATGGGTGGGCTGCTCCTGCTCGCGACCGCGACCAGCTATCCGGGCCTGCTCGCCGGTGCCACGCTGATCGGCATCGGCTCCGCCATCTTCCACCCCGAGGCCTCGCGGGTGGCGCGGCTCGCCTCGGGCGGCAAGTACGGTGTGGCGCAGTCGTTGTTCCAGGTCGGCGGCAACACCGGCAGCGCCATCGGGCCGCTCTTGGCGGCCCTCGTCGTGGTGCCGCTCGGCCGGCCCAGTGTCGCCTGGTTCTCGCTCGCGGCGATGCTCGGCATGGTGATCCTCTGGCAGGTGGGGGCGTGGTACGGCCGCTACCGGAAGGCCAATGGCGGGCGTGCCGCCGCGGCCGTGGCGTCGCCCTTGTCCCGCCGGCAGATCGTCGTGGCGATCACGGTCCTGGCGATCCTGGTGTCGACCAAGAACATCTATTCGGTCAGCATCAGCAGCTACTACACGTTCTTTTTGATCGACCGGTTCGAGCTCACCACCCAGCAGTCGCAGATGATGCTGTTCGTGTTTTTGGGGGCGATGGCGCTCGGCACCATGGTGGGCGGGCCGGTCGGCGACCGGATCGGCCCCTTGGCCGTGATCTGGGTCTCGATCGTGGGGGTGCTGCCGTTCACGCTCTTGCTGCCGCATGTCGATCTCTTCTGGACGGCCGTGCTCTCGGTCGTGATCGGGGTGATCATCGCCGCGGCCTTCCCCGCGATCGTCGTCTTCGCGCAGGAACTGGTGCCGGGAAGGGTGGGGATGATCGCGGGGCTGTTCTTCGGCTTCGCCTTCGGCATGGGCGGGCTGGGGGCCATGGTGCTGGGCTTCGTCGCCGATGCCAGGGGCATTGACTTCGTCTATCGGCTCTGTGCCTGGCTGCCGGCCTTGGGCCTGGTCACGATCCTGCTGCCCCGCCGGAGCGTGCGATGAGAACTGAAGAAGAGAAGTAGAGCGGGGGAAATGATTTCCCCCGCGCCCCCTCAATATTTGGGTGGGGCGCGGGGAGGATCATCCTCCCCGGATTCTGCCTGTTCAGACCGGCGGGTGGGGGATGGCGGCGAGGAGTTCTTGGGTGTAGGCGGCGGTGGGTGATGCGAGGACCGTCTCGGTATCGCCCTGCTCGACGATTTTGCCCTGGCGCATGACGATGACGCGGTCGCAGAGCAGGCGGACGGTGTTGAGGTCGTGGCTGACGAAGAGGTAGCTCATGCCGAGCCGCGCCTTGAGGTTGTCGAGGAGGTTGAGGACCACGGCCTGGACCGAGACGTCGAGGGCGGCGGTGGGCTCGTCGAGGATGACGAGGTCGGGGTCGAGGGCGATCGCCCGGGCGATGCCGACCCGGGCCTTCTGGCCGCCCGAGAGCTGGTGCGGGAAGCGGTCGAGCAGGCTCGCCGGCAGGCCCACGAAGCGGGCCAGCTCCTCGACCCGGGCCTGCAGCGCGCCGTTGGCCTGCCGGTCGCCGAGCTGGAGGATCGGGTCGGCGATCACCCGGGCGGCCGAGAAGCGCGGGTTGAGGCTGTCGGTCGGGTCCTGGAAGACCATCTGGATGCGGCGGCGCAGCGGCAGCCGGGCGAAGCGCCTGGCAGGGATGGCGCCGATGTCCTCCCCGGCGAAGCGGATGGTGCCCGAGGTGGGGTCGAGCAGGCGGGTGATCATCATCGAGGTCGTGGACTTGCCGCAGCCGCTCTCGCCCACGAGCCCCACGGTCTCGCCCCGGCCGACCGTGAAGGAGATGCCGTCGACGGCGCGAAACGGCTTCTCGTCCTCGGGATCGAGCCTGTTGGTGAAGAGATGGCGGAGCTTTCCGGCGACCCCCTGGCGCGGGTACTCCTTGACCAGGTTCTCGACCACGAGGAGCGGCTCCGGCTGGCGTCCGGCTGCGCCCGTCGGGGGCTTCGGCAGGGCCGCACCTTCCGGCAGGAGGTCGCGCAGGGTGACGCCGGGGCGCGGCGTCGCGCGCATCAGCTTGCGCGTATAGGCGTGCGACGGTGCCTTGAAGATGGCGGCCGAGGCGGCGGTCTCGACGACCTTGCCCTGCTGCATGACGACGACGCGGTCGCAGTAGGCGGATGCCAGGCCGAGGTCGTGGGTGATGAGGATCGAGGACATGCCGCGGGCGCGGGTGAGCTCGACCACGAGGTCCATCACCGCCTTCTGCGTCGTGACGTCGAGGCCGGTCGTCGGCTCGTCGGCGATCAGCAGCTGCGGCTGGCAGGCCAGGGCGATGGCGATGACGACGCGCTGGCACATGCCGCCCGAGAGCTCGAACGGGTAGGCGTGGTAGCGCTCGGCGGGGTTGGCGATCCGGACCTGCTCCAACGCCTTGATGGCGGCGGCCTTGGCGGTCTGGGGCGAGGCCTGGGCGTGCTCGATCAGCACGTCCTCGAGCTGGTGGCCGACCTTGCGGATGGGGTTGAGGGCGGCCCGGGGGTTCTGGAAGATCATCGACATCTCGCGGCCGCGCAGCTCGCGCACCACGGTCTCGGGCGCCCTGCCCACGTCGATCCCGGCAAAGCCGATGGCGCCCTGGGCGATCCGCCCGGCCCGGTCGAGGATGCGCATGACGGCATAGGAGGTGACCGACTTGCCGGAGCCGGATTCGCCGACGATGCCGACGGTCTCGCCCTTGGCGACCTCGAGGTCGACCTTCTCCACCGCGGTGACCGTGCCGCGGCGGGTCATGAACTCGACCGTGAGGCCCTTGATGGCGAGCAGCGGCGGGGCGCTCATCAGGTGCGCCGCTGTGGGTCGACGAGGTCGCGCACGCCGTCGCCGAGGAGATTGAAGCAGAAGACGGCGAGCATGAGGGCGAGGCCGGGGAAGAGGGCGATCCACCATTCGCCCGAGACGATGAAGGCGGCACCCTCGGCCACCATGATGCCCCATTCCGGCTGGGGCGGGCGGACGCCGAGGCCGATGAAGGAGAGGCCGGCCGCGTTCAGGATGGCGTAGCCCATGGTGAGCGACATCTGCACCACCATGATGGGCATGATGTTGGGCAGCACGTGCAGGAGGACGATCCTGGCCTCGCCATTGCCGGAGAGGCGGGCGGCCTGGACGAAGCCCGCCTCGCGCCGGACGTTGGCCTCGGCGCGGGCGACGCGGGCATAGAGCGGGAAGTTGATGATGGCCGTGGCGATGACGATGTTGGTCACGGTGTTGCCGAGGGCGGCGACGATGCCCATGGCGAGCACGAAGAGCGGGAAGGCCATGATGGTGTCGGCGATGCGGCCGACGATCCGGTCGGTCCAGCCGCCGAAATAGCCGGCGGCCACCCCGGCGAGGCCGCCGAGCACGAAGACGAGGGCGACCGAGGCCACGGCGATGCCGAGGTCGAGCCGAGTCGCGACGACCACGCGGCTGAAGATGTCGCGGCCGAGCTGGTCGGTGCCGAACCAGTGCGCGGCGCTGGGCAGCTGCAGGGCGGCGTCGGTGTCGCTGGCCAAGGGGTCGTAGGGGACGAGCGAGGGGCCGAGGATGGCGGCCAGCACGATCAGGACGAAGAGCGCGAAGGCGAGGCCGGTCACCGGGTTCTCGGTGACGACGTAGCGGGCGTGCGCCAGGAGCGAGGGCGAGGGCGGCCGGGCGGTGTCGGTGTCGGCGGTGACGTCGACGGGTGCCAGGAGTGTGGGCTCGGTGATCTGCGACACGGCCTCAGCCCTCCAGCCGGACGCGGGGGTCGATGACGCCGTAGAGCAGGTCGATGGTGAGGTTCAGCGCCACATAGAGGATCGCCATGGTGAGGACGAAGCCCTGGATCGGGGCGTAGTCGCCGGCGATCAGCGCCTCGACCGCGTAGGAGCCGATCCCGGGCCAGGCGAAGACCTTCTCGACCAGGACATTCGCACCCAGGAGGAAGGAGAAGACCATGCCGAGGGTGGTGACGACGGGCAGCATGGCGTTCCTGAAGGCATAGGTGACGATCACCCGGCGGCGGCTGAGCCCGCTGGCGCGCGCCGTCCGGACGAAGTCGGAGGCGAGCACCGCCAGCATCGAGGCCCGGGTCATCCGCGCGATGGGGGCGAGGGAGAAGATGCCCAGCGTGAGGGCGGGGAGGACGAGCTGGCTCGCCGTTGCGCGGAAGGTCTCGAGGTCGCCCGCGATCAGGCTGTCGATCAGGTAGAAGCCGGTCACTTGCGGCGGCGGGTAGGCGAAGATGTCGAGGCGGCCGAGCGGTGCCGGCGCCCAGCCGAGGAGGTAGTAGAAGACGTAGACGAGCAGCAGGCCGGTGAAGAAGACCGGCAGGGAGACGCCGGCGGTCGCCACCATGCGGCAGAGATGGTCGACCCAGGAGCCGGGCCGGGTGGCGGCGAGGACGCCGAGCGGCACGGCCACCAGGATGGAGAGAAGGAGGCCCACGAGCGTGAGCTCGGCCGAGGCCGGCAGCCGGGTGGCGATCTCGGCCAGGACCGGCTGCCCGGTGGTGAGCGAGGTGCCGAGATCGCCCCGGGCGAGGTCGCCGAGATAGGTGAAGAACTGGACGACCAGCGGCCGGTCGAGGCCGAGCTGGCGGCGCACCTCCTCGACCGCCTCCGTGGTGGCGGCGGGGCCGGCGAAGTAGGCGGCGGGATCGCCCGGAAGCGCCCGCGTCAGGATGAAGGTGACGACGATGACGCCGATCAGGCTGGGCAGCGCCGTGCCGAGCCGCTTCATGACCTGACGCATGGCGCGCCCTCCCGCTGCTTGACCGGGGTGCTCAGGACTTGACGAGGCTGCGGTAGTCGAGCTGGCGGTGGAACCAGTAGCGGTAGCCGTCGATGTTGGGCTGCATCGCGACGTTGAGGTAGGGCTGGAAGAGGGGGATACGCGGCACGTCGGCGAAGGCCATGTCGATGAAGCCCTTCACGTCGGCCTCGTAGTCGTCCATCCGGCCTTCGGCGGCGGCGAGGCGCGAGGCGGTGATCAGCTCGTCCATCGCCGGGTTCTGGTAGCTCATCGTGTTGAAGACGGCGTTCTGCCCGTGATAGCACCAGAAGAAGAAGTATTCCGGATAGTCGAGCCAGCCCGAGAAGAAGTTGGAGATGAGCGGCAGCTCCTTCTTCAGGAGCTCGGCCCGCCAGTTTGCCCCGGGGATCTTGTTGATCTCGACCTGAATGCCGACCTCCTTCAGGCTTTCCTGAACCAGGATGGACAAGGGCTCGTTGACGGCGGCGAAGCCGAGATCGAAGGAGAGGGTCGTCGAGAAGCCGTCGGCGTAGCCGGCCTCGGCGAGCAGCGCCTTGGCCTTGGCGAGATCCGTGTCATAGCCGTGCGGGTGCGGCCAGGCGGCCGCGGTCGCCGTGTTCGAGACGCCGTGCATCGGCCGGGCGAGGCCGAACATGACCGCATCGATGATCTTCTGGTACGGGATGGCGTAGGCCACGGCCTGGCGCACCCGGACGTCGTCGAAGGGCGGCTGCGTGACGTTCATGCCGATATACTGGATGCCGTTGCCGATCGGCGTGGAGGCGGTCTTGACCTGCTCGGCCGCGGCGAGCTCGGCGAAATCCTTGTTCGGCAGGTCGAAGGAGATGTCGGCGTCGCCGCGCTCGATCAGCGCCCGGCGATTGCCGGCGGACGGCACCATGCGCCAGATGATCCGCCGCGCCTGGGGCAGGGCCCCCGACTTCCAGTCGTCGAAGCGCTCGTAGACGACCTCCTGGCCCGGCTGCCAGCGGGTCACCCGGTAGGCGCCGCCGCCCGCGGTGTTGGACTTGGTGTATTCCAGCCCCCAGGGATCGTCGGCGGTGGCGTTGGCCTTGATCAGCTCCGAATTGTAGATGCCGGGCACGATGACGGCGAGGTCGGGCATGGTCAGGCGGTCGGGGCGGATGAAGTCGACGCGGAAGGTGTGGTCGTCGACGACGACGAACTGCTCCGGGGTCTCGAGGCTGCCGGCCTTCATCTGGAAGGTGGGAAAGCCGCCCACGGTGACCGCCCGGTCGAACGACCACTTGACGTCCTTGGCGGTGATCGGGGTGCCGTCGTGGAAGGTGGCATCGCGGCGGAGCTTGAAGGTCACCGAATCGGCCGCGAGGTCCCACTCCTCGGCGAGCTCGGGCGTGAAGGTGTCGCGGTCGTAGGATTCCACGCCATTCTCGAGGGTCTTGGTGCCGTGGCTCATCAGCCGGTCGTAGCAGTTCCAGCTCACCTCGTAGCCCGGGCGGTTGGTGCCGACCCCGTGGATGTCGAAATTGTTGAGGCCGCTCTCGGTGACGATCAGGATCGTTTCGGCGCGCGATTGCGCCTTGGCCGGCGAGATGACGGCGGGGGCGGCGACGGCAGCCCCGGCGGCGATGGCGGTGGCCGATGCGGTCTCGAGGAACTCACGACGCTTCATGGCTATCTCCAGGGCGAAGCGCGCCGGCGGGGCGCGAATAATCGTTTCTCGTCAGTTTCGAGCAGGTTTCGTGCCAAACGGCCGAAAAGGCATTTTTGCCAGAAAGTTAACAAGAATGGGCCGCGGCCTCCCTGGTGCTTGTGGCGAAGTTTGCATACAAAATCGTATGCAAAAATGGGCGGCCTGCCGAATTTTCGGGCAGCGGCTTTCCAGCTCGGGCGTGTGGCTCAGCCGGCGAGGGCGGCCTGGCGACGGGCCTCGCGGCGGCGGAGGATCTCGTAGACGATGGCCCCGACCACGGTCAGGGCGATCATGATGACCCCGATGGCGTTGACGGCCGGGGTGAGGCCGAGGCGAACGCGGCTTGCGATGTTGATGGTCAGCGTGTCCTGGATGCCGATGACGAAGAGCGTGGTGTTGTAGTTCTCGAAGGACTGCAGGAAGGCGAGCATGGCACCCGAGAGGACGGCCGGGCGGAGGTAGGGGAGGAGGACGCGGCGCAGCATCAGGCCGTGGCTGGCGCCCAGGTCGAGAGCGGCCTCCTCCTGGGTGCGGTCGAAGCGCTCAAGCCGGGCCATGAAGAGCAGCATGCAGTAGGCCGCGATGAAGGTGCTCTGCGCGATGACGGCGAGCAGGAGGCCGCCGCCGACGTTGAAGGTGTAGCGCCAGAAGACCAGGGTCGAGATGCCGAGGATCACGCCCGGCGTCAGGATCGGCGAGACCATCACGCCGTACAGGAACGATTTGGCGCGGGTCTTGATGGTCTGCAGGAAGAGGGCGCCGGCGAGCCCGACCGGGATCGAGACGACGATGACGCCGAGGCCGATCAGGATCGAGTTCCAGATCGCCTGGCCCATCCGGGCGTCCTGGAACAGGCCCACCGCGGTGCCCCGCGCATCGAAACCCCAGAACCACTGGAGCGTGAAGTCCTGCCAGGGCAGCATGGTGGGAAAGCGGCTGTCGTTGAAGGCGGCCGCCACCATGAACACCAGGGGCAGGAAGAGATAGGCGAAGAAGACGCCGAGATAGAGGTAGACGAAGAGGGCGAGCAGGCGGCCGGAGCTCATTTGGCCACGTCCGCGATGCCGACCTTGAACACGCGCATCATGACGAAGATGAAGATGACGCAGGAGACGAGGAGCGCGAAGGCGTAGGCGGCCCCGGCGTTCCAGTCGCCGCCGTCGAAGAACAGGCTGTAGATGACCTGCGTGAACCAGCGGGCATTGGTGCCGCCGGGGAGCGCCTGGAGGAGCTGCGGGACGGCGACGGTGCCGGCGGCCAGCATGAAGGTCATGATGCACCCCACGGCGATGCCGGGCTTGGCGTGGGGGATGACGATCCGGGCGTGGATGCGCGGCCAGGAGGCGCCGAGGTCGCGGGCCGCCTCGATCTGGTTTTTGTCCAGGCTCTCGATGGCGTTGTAGAGCGGGAACACCATGAACAGGATGTAGGCGTAGACCATGCCGATCATGACTGCCCCGACACCGCCCAGGTTCATCGGCTCCGTGGTGATGCCGAGGCCCATGAGGACCTGGTTCAGGAGGCCGTTCCGCGACAGGATCAGGAACCAGGAGAAGGTCCGGAGGATCTCGTTGACCCAGAAGGGGATGACGAGGCCGAGGACCAGGAGCGCCGCGGTCGGGCCGCGCGCCACCTGCGCCAGGTAGTAGGCGATCGGGTAGCAGACCACGAGGGCGAGGACGGTGACCAGGGCGGCGGAGACGATCGTCCGGAGGAAGATCGCCCGGTGGAGGTCGTTGCCGAAGAGGGTGGCGTAGTTGGCGATCGTCCAGACGTCGTCCGGCCCGCCGAGCTGCGAGGGTGGCAGGCGCGGGCGGAACGACATGTCGACCATGAAGAGCTGCGGCAGGACGACGAGGAAGAGCACCCAGAGAGCCACGGTCGCCAGCACCAGCGCCCCGGCCATCGGCCCGAGCCGGCGGAACAGCTCAGCCACCGGATGCTGCCCTGGGCGGCAGGAGCAGGGCGGCCTCGGGCACGAAGCCGATGGCGACCTCCGCACCGGGCTCGAGCGCCGGCAGGCTGCCGTCGTTGGCGAGCTGGGCCGTGACCTCGGTCCCGTCGGCGAGGCGGAGGACCAGGATGACGAACGAGCCCTCGAAGTCGAGCCGCTCCATCCGGCCGGTGAGCGGGTTGTCGGTGGCGGCGGCGACGAAGCGGCAGCGCTCGGGGCGGACGACCAGCTCGGCCGCGGCCCCGGCGGCGAGGCCGTGCGGGTTGCGGGCGAGGAGGCGGCCGTGCGGGGTGTCGAGCGCGGCGAGGCCGTTCCGCGTCTCCGCGATCCGGCCCGGCAGCACGTTGCTCTCGCCCACGAAGGTGGCGACGAAGGCCGTGGCGGGATCGCGGTAGATGGCGTCGGCGGTGCCCACCTGCTCGATCCGGCCCTGGCTCATCACCGCGATCCGGTCGGACATGGTGAGCGCCTCGCCCTGGTCGTGGGTGATGTAGATGAAGGTGACGCCGGTCTTCTTCTGGATGGCGCGCAGCTCCGCGCGCATCCGCTGGCGGAGCTTGAGGTCGAGGGCGGAGAGCGGCTCGTCGAGCAGGAGCACGGCGGGCTCGACGGCGAGTGCGCGGGCGATGGCGACGCGCTGGCGCTGGCCGCCCGAGAGCTGCGAGACCAGCTTCTCGCCCTGGCCGTCGAGGGCCACGAGCTGGAGGAGCTCATCCGCCTTGCGCCGCCGCTCCGCCTTGGCGACGCCCCTGGCCTCGAGGCCGAAGGCGACGTTCTCCCAGACCCTCATCAGCGGAAAGAGGGCCAGGTTCTGGAAGATGAGGGCGGTGGGGCGGCGGTTGGGGCCGATGCCGGCCATGTCCTGGCCACCGATCCGCACGACCCCCGACGTGGGCTCGTTGAAGCCCGAGATGAGCCTCAGGATCGTCGTCTTGCCGCAGCCCGAGGGGCCGAGGAAGGAGAAGAACTCGCCCGCCTCGATATCGAGCTCGGCGTCGCGCACCGCGTAGAAGGCGCCGAACGCCATGCTCACCCGATCCAGGGTGACGCTCTTGCCCGCCAGCATGGCCCAGCGCTCCCGAGGCTGGCCACCGGCCGGCATCGCGGCGCCGGCCGGCGGCGTCCCGGTCACGCCGAGAGGAAGCGGTCGCGGAACTCGTTCCTGGCCGCGACGAACCAGGTGGGCTCTGGCGGGTACCACCAGAGGTTCTCGATGGCATTGTCCGGGTAGGCGCGGGCGAAGTTCGCCGCGTAGTCCTCGCCGGCGAGCTCGGCCGCTCCGGCGGTGCAGGAATTGTAGCCGGAATGGCGCACGTGGATCGCGGCGTGCTCGGGGGTGTAGTACCAGTTGAGCCAGGCATAGGCCTGCTCGACGTTCTCGGCCCCCACCGGGATGCCCATCGAGTCCATCCAGGTGAGCGCCCCCTCCTTGGCGGCGAGGTAGGTGTAGCGGCCGCCGCTGTCGGTCTGCATGCGCATCGCCGGGCCGTCCCAGGTCTGGCCGAGCACGGCCCCGTTCTGCAGGAAGGCGGCCTCGGTCTCCTGGGCGTTGGACCAGAACTGGATGACCCGGTCCTTGTGCTCGATGGCGAAGGCCACGAGCTTCTCGTAGACTTCGCGCATCCTGGCTTCGTCGGTGTAGGTCACGCGCATCCGCTCGGACGGCACCGCGCCGATCGAATCGAGGTAGAGACCGATGCCGAGCAGCCCGGAATGGGCGCGGCAGGTGACCTTGCCGACCATCTCGGGCGTCCAGAGCGAGCCGTAGCCGAGCTCGCCGTAGACCGGCTCGACCGCCTCGGTGTCGATGGCGAGGGACTCCGTTCCCCAGTTGAAGGGCGAGGTGTAGCGCTTGCCGCCCTGCACGCCGCCGAGCTCGGCCGAGCTCTCCCACATCGAGGGGATGACCTTGTCGACGTTGATCCGGCTCTCGTCCAGCGGCTGCAGGAGCTCCTGCTCGACCCAGGAGGGGGTGTAGGTGATCGACGGCATGATCACGTCGAACCCCTGGCCGGCCGAGGCGCGCAGCCGGTTCAGGACCTCGTCGTTGGAGCCGTATGTGGCGAGGTTGAGCTTGATCCCCGTCTGGCCCTCGAAGGATTCGATCATCTCCGGGTAGACGTAGTCCGACCAGGTGTAGAGGTTCAGCTCGCCCGACGACGAGAGGGCCTTCCTGCTGATGATCGCCGGTGCGGCGAGGCCGACGCCGGCAGCTGCGGTGGTGGCCAGCACCCGGCGGCGGCTGAGGCCGGTCGGAACCTGCTGCGATGGACGCTCGGTCATGGTCGCTTCCCTTGTGGTGCTGCTCTTGTGCGGCGGCAGCGCTGCCGCGGCAAACGCTCACGGCGTTCTCTAGTCTGGCAAAATGACAGATCGACGACAAGTCGCACGTCTGCCGGGCGGTTCTTCAACCGGCCAGGGCGACGAGCCCGTGCAGGAGGACATTGGCGCCGCGCTCGATGTCGGCCCGGTCGGTGTGCTCCTCGGGCGCGTGGCTGATGCCGCCGGCCGAGGGCACGAAGATCAGGCCAGAGGGGGCGAGCTGCTGCATGGTCTGGGCGTCGTGGCCGGCACCGGACGGCAGGGTCGTGGTGCGGTAGCCGAGGGCCTGGCTTCGCCGCTCGAGCAGGGCCGCGAGGTCCCGGTCGAGCGACACCGGTGCAAGCCAGCTCGCCTCGTGCCGGCGCAGCTCGAGGCCGTGCGCCGCGGCGGCCACCGCGAGCTCGCGCCGGCAGGCCGCGGCCAGGGCGTGCATCACGGTCTCGTCGGGGTCGCGGCCGATGAGCGAGAAGGTGGCCCGGCCGGGGATGGTGTGCGGGAAGTTGGGCAGGAGCTCGACCTTGCCGATGGTGAGGCGGCTCTGCGCCCCGCCCGCGGCCGCGATGATGGCCGGGATGCGGACGGCGAAGGCGGCGAGCCCGGCCATGGCGTCCTGGCGCAGCTCCATGGGCGTGGTGCCGGAATGGTTGGCGACACCGGTCAGCGCGACGGTCCAGTTGAAGCAGCCCGAGACGCCGGTGGCGATGCCGATCTCGAGCCCGGCCGCCTCGAGCACCGGACCCTGCTCGATGTGCAGCTCGAGGAAGGCGTGCACGCTGCCGGCCGGGCGCGCCGCCTCGGCCACGCGGTCGGGGGCGAGGCCCTGGGCACGCATCGCCTCGACCAGGCGCACGCCGTCCGCGTCGGTCGCCTGCTCCAGCCAGGCCGCATCGACCCGGCCGCTGAGCGCCTGGCTGCCGAGCATGCCGCCGAAGCGGCCCTCCTCGTCGGCGGTGGCCACGACCTCGACCGGCCGGACCGGGCTGATGCCGGCCGACCGCATGACGCGGACCGCCTCGAGCGCGGCGCAGCAGCCGAGCGCGCCGTCGAAGACCCCGCCGTCCGGCACGGTGTCGAGATGCGAGCCGGCCATCACCGGCGGCCCGCTGCCGACCTCCCAGCGGGCGATCACGTTGCCGACGACGTCCATCGCGGTCGCGAGGCCGGCTTCGCGACAGCGCGCCATGAACCAGCGCCGGCCGGCCATGTCGGCGGCGGAGAAGCTCGGGCGGTTGACGCCGGGGCGGCCGTCGACCGCGCCGATCCGCGCCAGCTCGAGCAGGTCGCCCCGGAGCCGGTCGAGGTCGACGGCGAGCTGCATCCGCGGGCCCGGGCGACGCACGGCGGGGCGGGCCCGGCGGACCCGCCGCGCCGCGTCGTCGGCTACTGCTGCACGGCCTCGCCGGCGTCCTCGATGGCCTCGCCGGTGGCTTCCAGGTTCTCGCCCGTGTCCTGCTTCAGGCCGCTCCAGGTGTTGCCGCAGGCGGCGAGGGTGACGGCCAGCAGGCCGAGGACGAGGAAATTGAGAACGAACGAACGGTTGAGCACGGCGCTTCCTTTGCTATCTGTTTGTCGAGGCCAACGCCCTGCATCGGCACCCGGTACCCCCCCAACCGCCGGGCACTGGTGCGGGTAAACTCTTCGTAATGTGCCGCGAGCCGGTCGAAAAGAGCGAAGTGCGGCTCGGCTGCGGCGGTCGTGTCACGCCCGGCCGGCCCCGGCACGGTCACGCCGACCGGCCCGACACCGTCGTGCCGCCGCACCGATAGGGCGCCCGGCCGAGCGCCCACCGCCGCGCCGCCGACGGCGCGTTGCGTGGCGGCGGTGCGCGGCCGGGCCGCCCGGGTCGGCGGGCCGATCTTGGGCTCAGCTCCGCGGGTCGTCGGCTTTGTCGATATACTCGATGCCCCAGGGGCCGGTGCCGTGCAGCTGGATGACGGTGTCGACCTCGGTGTAGCCGAACATCGGCTCGCCCGGCGCCATCACGGCGAAGCCGCCCGGCGGCAGCGCGGTGGTCCGCTCGCGGTCGAAGGTGTCGCCGTGGGCAAAGTGGAAGGTGCCTTCCAGCACGGTGACGCGCTCGTAGGCCGGGTGGACGTGCGGGCGGACCTCGTAGCCGGCCGGCAGCCTGAGCCGGATGGTGAAGGGCTCCTCGCTGCCGAGATCACCCTCGAGCACCGCGATCTCTGCCGGCTCGGCCATCGAGGCGACGCCGCTCCACGCGATGTCGGCCGGATCGACGAAGATGTGCCCCTCGCCCCGATAGGGCAGGTCGGCGGCGGCACTCGACGTTGCGAACGCCAGGGCGGCAATGGCCGGGATGATGGGCTTCCTCATGTCTCCCTCCAGGGCTGCAGTGGTGCTCGACGGCCGGCGATCCACCGACCGCTCGGCGCAGAGCCTAGCAAACCGGCGCCGCCATGCCTGCGACCGGCGCGCTCACGATCCCGTGAGGTGAGGAAGATTGTCCGCGAGCGTGCCGGTCGCCCCTACCGCCCCGCCGCCGCCCGCGCGTCGCGGATCGCCTGCGCCCGCGTGCGCAGGGCTGCCGCCTCGTCGGGGCGGTCGAGGGAGTCGAGCAGGCCGGCGTAGTGGTCGAGCATCACGGCGAGATGCGGGTGATCCGCCGGCAGCGCCGCTTCGGCGATCGCGATGGCGCGCTGGAGGAGCTGCTCCGCCTCGGCTTTGCGGCCGATGGCTTGGTAGAGGCCGGCTAGGTTGTTGAGCGGTGTGGCGAGGTCGGGGTGATCGGGTCCGACGGCTTTATCGAGGATGGCGATGGCACGCTCGTAGAGCGGTTCGGCCGCGGCCAAACGGTCGGTGACTGCGTAGAGGAGGGCCACGTTGTTGAGGATTTTGGCGAAGTCGGGGTGATCGGGTCCGATGGTTTTCTCGCCGATGGCGATGGCACGTCCATAGAGCTGCTCGGCCTCGGCGAGGCGGCCAGTATCCCTGTAGAGCGCGGCCAGGTTGTTGAGTGATGTGGCGACGTCGGGGTGCTCGGGTCCGACGGCCTTCTCGCGGATGTCCAAGGCGCACTCAAAGAGCGGCTCGGCCTCGGCTAGGCGGCCGGTGGCCTGGTATAGGTTGGCCAGATTGTTAAGCCATGTAGCGAGGTTCGGGTGCTCCAATCCGAGGGTTTTCTCGCCGATGGCGATGGCGCGCCGATAGAGCGGCTCGGCCTCAGCTAGGCGACCGGTGGTGCTGCAAACGTTAGCTAAGTTGTTGAGCCTTTTGGCGAGGTCAGGGTGGTCGGGGCCGAGGGTTCTCTCGCCGATGGCGATGGCGCGCTGATAGATCGGCTCGGCCTCCGCATGGCTGGCGCGAGCCTCGAGGTAGAGGGCTGTTTGGTTGAGAAGTGTGGCCACTCTCGGCAGCGCCGCATCGAGCGCCTCGGCGTGGACGGTTGCCGCGAGGTGATGCGGCAGCAGACGCTTGTGATGCGCCCAGCTTCGGTGGTCGAAAGGCTTATGCCCGGGCATGGCAGCCAGCAGCAGTACCACGCCACTCGCCGCCCTGGCCCTGGCGGCATCTGGGTCGCGACGTTTCAGGCTTTCGCGGCTGATCGCCTGGACCAGGCGGTGGGTGGTGATGCCCGCGGGCTCGGCCTCGACCAGGCTCAAGCCGGCGAGCGCCGCCAGCGCGTCGCTTCGGGCCAGGGTGTCGCGCAGGGCTTCGGGCAGGGCTTCGGGATCGGCATCCAGGATGGCGCGGGGCAGGGGGTCGGGGGCGAAGCAGGCGAGCAGCTCCAGGAGTGCGCGGGCACCCGGCGCCTTCGTCTCGGCGGCCTCGATCGAGATGTCCCAGGTCGCGGCCACGGCCCGCTGGCGCTTTCGACCTTCGGCATCGGCACTGGCGTCGATCGTCGGATCGAGCCCGTCGGCCCCCCTGGCCATCACCTCGATCAGCCGCTCGGCGAAGAGCTCGCGGTAGGCGGCGAAGCCGTGGCCGCGCTCGGCCATGAAGGCGCGGGCCTGTGCGAGGGCCAGGGGCAGATACCCGAGGTCGTCGGCGAGCGCCTTGGCTGCGGCGAGGTCATCGGTCGAGAGCGCACCTTCGGGATCGTCCGTGCCGCTCAGCAGCCGCAGCGCGTCCGGCTCGCTCATCACGTCGAGCGGCAGCGTCCGGGCGAGGCCCTGCCAGTCGGTGCGGCGCGAGGTGAGGAGGATGCGACCGCCGCCGCTGGTCGGCAGGTAGGGGCGGACGACGGCGCGATCCTCGGCATTGTCGAAGATCAGAAGCCAGCCGTCGCTGGCCTGCAGCTTCTGCTTGATCTCGGCGTTGAGCTTGCCCTGGTCCGCGATCTCGGCGATGCCGAGCGGCCCCGCCATGCTGGCATAGTCGGCGGCGAGCTTGGCTGGCGCCTCGGCATCCAGCCACCAGACGAGCCGCTGCCGCGAAAGCTGCGCATGGGCGAAGGCGAGGGCGGTCTGCGTCTTGCCGACCCCGCCGAGGCCGGTGATTGCTTGCGTCACGACGAGCGGCTGGTCGACCGGTGCGGCGAGGGCGGTCGCGATGGCCTCCAGGGCGGCCGCCCGGCCGACGAAGTCGGGGTTGCGCGGCGGGAGGTTGTGGGTGGCGAGGGCGGCCGGAAAGGCCGGCTGGTCCTTGACCGCACGGTGGACGGCAGCGCCTGGAAAGAGCGGCGGCTCCCCGGGCTTCCGTCTGAGCCCGCTCAGACGTTGGACGAGACGCGCTTTCGCCGTCGCGGCCTCCAAACCGACGAAGTCGACATAAACGATCTGGGCGAGGAGGCCCGTGGGCCGAAAATCGGCCACGCGCACCGGGACGAGCAAATCCTGCTCACTGGTTGCGTCCTCCGCGAAGCGGGCGGCCCATTCGGGGGCGGCGAAGCGGGATTCGAGATAGGCGGGCGAGAGGACGGCGATGGTGCGGCGCGAGTGGGTGTGCGCCCGGTCCATCTCGAGGACGAAGTTGCCCTTGAAGTCCCAGTCCTGAAACCAGACCGAGTAGCCGGCCTCCTCGATGGTCCAGGCGATCCAGGCCGCCCAGTCGCGATCGGCGCCGGTGAAGCTGATGAAGAAGTCGCGCGTCTCGGCGGGCTCGCTCAACTTGGGGCTTTCGGGGCGATGGTCGCTTTCACCCCGAAGAGTAGCGGATTTCCGCCCGGGCGGCCATTGCCGCGGGTCAGCCGTCGGCCAGCATCCCCGCCACCGCCTTGCCGATCGCGGCCGAGGCGGTGAGGCCGGGGCTTTCGATGCCGTAGAGGTGGACGAGGCCCGGGATGCCGTGGGTGCCGGGGCCCTGGATGACGAAGTCGGTGTTGATGCCGCCGGCGGGGCCGAGCTTCGGGCGGACGCCGGCGTAGCCGGGCTCGAGGGCCCCGTCCCGGAGTGCTGGCCAGTACTTGCGCACGGCGGCGTAGAAGACGTCGGCGCGCCGGGGGTCGACGTCGTAGTCGACGGCGTCCACCCACTCGATGTCCGGTCCGAAGCGGCACTGGCCGCCCATGTCGATGGTGACGTGGACGCCGAGCCCGGCCTCTTCCGGGACGGGGTAGATGAGGCGGGCGAAGGGGCTCTTGCCGGGGAGCGTGTAGTAGCTGCCCTTGCAGTAGTGGGCCTTGGGCGCGTGGGCCGGGTCGTACCCCTCTAGCTTGCGGCCGATGAAGGGGGCGTCGAGACCGGCGCTGTTGACCAGGAGGCGGCAGGTGAGGTCCATGGGTGCCTCGCCGCCGACCTGGAGCCGGAACCCCTCGGGCGTGACCGCGGCCCGCTCGAGCGCGGCGTTGAAGGCGATCATGCCGCCATGGTCCTCGAGGTCGCCCTGATAGGCCAGCATCAGCGCGTGGCTGTCGATGATGCCGGTGGACGGCGACCACAAGGCACCGGTGCAGGAGAGTGCCGGCTCGAGCGCCTTGGCGCGGGCGGGGTCCCAGAGCTCAAGGTCGTCGACGCCGTTCTCGGCGGCCTTCCTCTGGATGCGCTCGAGCTCCGGCAACTGCGCCTCGCTGGTGGCGACGATCAGCTTGCCGCAATTCATGTGGGGCACGCCGCGCTCGGCGCAGTAGTCGTAGAGCCACCACTTGCCTTCGACGCAGAGCCGCGCCTTGAGGCTGCCGGTGGGGTAGTAGATGCCGGCGTGGATCACCTCGCTGTTGCGCGAGCTGGTCTCGCTGCCGATCAGCTCGTGGCGCTCGAGGACGATGACCTCGCGGCCGGCCAGCGCCAGGGCGCGGGCGACCGCGAGGCCGACGACCCCGGCGCCGACGACGACCGCCTCCACGTGATCGCTCATCGGGCCGCCGCCGCCCGGACGTCGGCGAGAACGGACTCGGCGACCCCGGCGCTCGCTGCCGCGGCCAGGATGTCGTCGAGGCTCTTGGGGTCGAGCGGGATGCCGGCGGCCCGGGCGGCACGGTGCTCGCGCTCGGGCTCGCCCGGGATGCGCACCTTGTCGATGCCGGGGGCAGGGGGCGAGGCCCTGATCCAGTCCTTGACCGCCTCGACCTCGCGGCGGATCGCGTCGGGATCGCCGAGCCGGCCGGTGTCGATGACGACGGCGAGCACGCTGTTGAGGATGCCGCCCCTGATGGCGTGGCCGGGCTGGATGGTCTGGCCGCCGGTGAGTGCTGCCCCCAGCAGCTCGCAGAAGATGGCGAGGCCGGAGCCCTTGTGCTGGCCGAAGGCCTTCAAGGCCCCCTTCTTCTCGTCGACGAGGGCGGTGGGGTCGGTGGTCACCCGGCCCGCCTCGTCGATGATGCTCTCGGGCGGCACCGGCACGCCCTTGTTCCTGGCGACGCGGGCCTTGCCGAAGGCGATGTTGCTGGTCGCCATGTCCAGCAGGGCCGCCGGGCCGTCGGTGCCGGGCACCGCTACGGCGAAGGGATTGGTGCCGAGCCTCGCGTCGCTGCAGCCATAGGGCGCCTGGAAGGCCACGTGGTCGGCCACGTTGACGAAGTAGATGCCGGTCATGCCGGCGGCGGCGCACTGCTCGGCATAGTCGCCGACCCGGCCGATATGGCTCGCGTTGCGCACGCCGAAGACGCAGGAGCCCATGGTCCGGGCGCGGTCGATGCCGGCGGCCGTCGCCTCCCGGATCATCCGCTGCCCGGCCCCCCGGCCGGCGTCGAAGAGCAGGAGCGCGCCGAAATCGACGACCGTCTTCAGCTCCTGGTTGGGCACCAGCAGGCCCTCCAGGGCGAGGCGGACGTAGTCCGGCAGCATGCCCACGCCGTGGCTGTCGTGGCCCGAGAGGTTGGCGAGGACCAGATGCCGGGCGACGATGCCCGCCTCCTCGTCGGAGGAGCCGAGGGCCGACATGGTGGCGGAGGCGAGCCGCTCGAGGGCCGCGGCCGGAAGGGTCTGCATGATGGGTCCCTGGTCGGGTTGGGTCGGCCCGGCGGCGTGCCGGGCGTGGTTGCTGGCGCTGGCTTATCGCGGCGCGGCCATGGCCGGCAAGCCGTGATCGCGGGCCTCGGTGGCCGCGAGGCGCCGCCGGGAGATCTCCATCAGCCGGTCGTGGAGCGAGGGCCCGGCAGCGATCAGGCCCCGGTGCCGGGGCTCGGGCCGGTTGAGCGCCAGGGTCGCGCCGCTGCGGTCGGTGGCCCGGCCGCCGGCCTCCTCGAGGATCAAGAGGGCCGCGGCGATGTCCCAGTCGTGGCTGCTGCGCCAGGAGAAGTAGGCGTCGAAGCGGCCAGAGGCGACCAGCGCCATCTTGTAGGCGAGCGAGCCGATGGTGCTGACCCTGGCCTCCGGGAAGAAGCTGTCGAAATCCCGGACCCGGCGCTCGCTCGAGCTCAGCACGATGCGCGCCTGCCCGGCGGCGGGCGGCTCGCCGATGCAGAGCGGGCGCTCGTTGAGGGTGGCACCGCCGCCGCTCCGGGCCTCGAAGCACTCGCCCGTCGCCGGGTTCAGCAGGCAGGCGAGGACCGGGCGCTCGCCCTCCACCAGGGCGACCGAGATGGTGAACTCGGGCAGGCCCTTGGCGAAGCTGCGGGTGCCGTCGATCGGGTCGACCACCCAGACGTGCCGGCGCTCGAGCCGCTGGCCGTCGTCGGCCGTCTCCTCGGAGAGCCAGGCCGCATCGGCCAGGACGGCGCCGAGGCTGGCCTTCAGCGCGTGGTCGACGGCGAGGTCGGTCTCGGTCAGGACCTGGCCCGGCGCCTTCTCCCAGGACCGCCCGCCCCGGCCGAAGGCGGCCATGGCGATCACCCCGGCATCGAGCACGGCCCGGCGCAGCCGCGGCTGGAGCGCTTCGAGGTCGGGCATCACCAGATCGGCTTGCCGCTGCCGGGCAGGCCGAGGCGGCCCCACTTCTGGGTGACCTTATCGACGATCTCGTCGGCCATCTTGATCTTCTGGCCCCACTCGCGTTGCGTCTCGGGCGGCCATTTGTTGGTGGCGTCGATGCCGAGCTTGCCGCCGAGGCCGGATTCCGGCGAGGCGAAGTCGAGATAGTCGATCGGTGTGCCCTCGATCACGGTGAGGTCGCGGCCGGGATCGACCCGGGTCGAGATCGCCCAGATGACGTCGTCCCAGGAGCGCGCGTCGATGTCGTCGTCCACGATGATCACGAACTTGGTGTACATGAACTGCCGGAGATAGGACCAGACCCCCATCATGACCCGCTTGGCGTGACCCGGATAGGCCTTCCTGATCGAGACGACAGCCACCCGGTACGAGCAGCCCTCGGGCGGCAGCCAGAAGTCGACCACCTCGGGGAACTGCTGCTGGAAGAGCGGCAGGAAGACGTCGTTCAGGGCCTCGCCCAGCACCGAGGGCTCGTCGGGCGGCCGGCCGGTGAAGGTCGAGAGGTAGATCGGGTCACGGCGCATGGTGATGGCGGTGACCTTGAAGGTGGGGAAGGGCTCGACCGAGTTGTAGTACCCGGTGTGGTCGCCGTAGGGGCCCTCGTCGGCGGTCTCG
This sequence comes from uncultured Geminicoccaceae bacterium, assembly GCA_964460465.1. GTDB lineage: Bacteria > Pseudomonadota > Alphaproteobacteria > Geminicoccales > Geminicoccaceae > SLRI01. The sequence goes on from CAYWSB010000014.1 coordinate 50,796, forward strand.
TCCAGGCTGACCTCGCCCTCGATGACGATCTCGGCCGTGGCCGGGACCTTCAATGGCTGGGTCACGCAGTCGACGAGCTCGACCCGCTCGCCGCGCAGAAGGCCGGCGAACTGGTACTCCGACATCGTGTCGGGCACCGGCGTCACGGCGGCGATGGTGGTGCCCGGGTCGGCACCCAAGACGGCGGCGGCGGGCAGAGGCTCGCGGCGCTCGGCCTTCCAGCGGCGGTGCTGCTGGGCGCCGCCGCGATGCTTGAGCCAGCGCATGATGGTCTTGTCGCGCTCGAGCACCTGCATCCGGTAGATGCCGAGGTTGAACTTGTCCTCGCGCGCCTGGCCCGGCCCCTTGGTGACGACGAGCGGCCAGGTGATCAGCGGTGCCGGCTCGCCGGGCCAGCAGGTCTGCACCGGCAGCCGGCCGAGGTCGATCTCGGCGCCCTTGAGGACGATCTCCTGGCAGGCGGCACGGCTCACCGACTTCGGTCGCATGGCCAAGGCGATCTTCATCAAGGGCGCCAGCTCGAGCGCGTCCTTGAAGCTCTCGGGCGGCTGCGGCTGGCGGAAGAACGCCAGCATCTCGCCCACGGCCTTGAGCTCGGAGGGTTCGCGGCCGATCCCCCAGGCGACCCGCTCGACCGTGCCGAAGAGGTTGACGAGCACCGGCATCGACGCGCCCTCGACCCGCTCGAAGAGTGCGGCCGGGCCCTTCTCCGCCAGCAGCCGGGTCTGGATCTCGGTCATCTCCAGGACCGGCGAGACCGGCTCCTTCACCCGCACGAGGCGCTGGCGGGATTCCAGATGCACCATGAAGCTACGGAGATCGGCGAACGCCATGTCAGAAATAATGCGGGGGAAATGATTTCCCCCGCGCCCCCTCGAAATTTTGGTGGGGTGCGGGGAGGATCATCCTCCCCGCGTCTCTGCTCTTCATGCCTCAGGCGGCCTTCCACTTGATCGAGCAGCCCATCGACGGGATCTGCTCGATGCTCGTCTTGCCGGTCGCCGCGACCTCCTGCATCGCCTCGAAGAGCTCGCGCCTGGCGCCTTCCGGTGCCGTGTCGCGCTTCGACTCGTCGAGCCGGCCGCGGTAGCGCAGCTTCAGGTCCTTGTCGTAGCCGAAGAAGTCGGGGGTGCAGACGGCCCCGTAGGCGCGGGCGACCTCCTGACTCTCGTCGAACAGGTAGGGGAAGGGGAAGCGCTTGGCCTCGGCCCATTCCTTCATCTTCGCGAAGCTGTCCTCGGGATGGCTCACCGGGTCGTTGGCGGAGATCGCGACGGTGTTGATGCCGAGCCGCCCGAGGTCGCGGGCATCGCGGATCAGCCGGTCGATGATCGCCTTCACATAGGGGCAGTGGTTGCACATGAAGACGACCAGCAGACCCTTCGGGCCACGGGCGCTCTCCAGCGTCACCGTGTCACCGCTGGTGCTGGGCAGGCTGAACGGCAGTGCGGCGCTGCCGAGCTCGGCCTCGGGCGTGGTCACGGCCATGACGATCCTCCCTCCGCGGTGGCTGTGATGGGCGGCGTGACGGCGGCCGTCGCGGTCGCCGACGCCAGTCGATGTATCACGCTCGGCGACGCGGTCGAGAGGGTCGGTGCGATGCTCGTCCCACTCAGGCGCCGGTCAGGCGCCGGCCGGCTCGAGCCGCACGCGCACGGTCTCCTCGTGATCCAGGAGCTCGAGCCGGTCGTCGACGAGGCGCCAGGCGGTCACGGCTTCGAGCGCCTGGAAGTAGCGGCGCTCCTCGCTCATCGCCGGATCCGGGCAGGCCATCCGGGTCGAACCCAGGGCGCCGAAGTCGATGGTCTCGCCGCCGATCTCGGCCGTCCCGAAATAGCGGTTGCAGCCACCGCGACCGTTGACGGCAGCCGCCGCGTCGATCGCCAGCGTGATCTCCACGCCGTCCGCGACCGGCTCGCCGTCGATGTCGACTGCACGCCATGCCGTGCCCAGGATCATGGATCCCTCCCCGGTCGCGGGCGGGGCCGGCGGCGTCGCCTCGGGGGGCACCGGCAGCAGCGCCGCCAGCCTGGCGATCCGCGCCCGGTCGTGGTCGATCCGGCAGGCGCGGCGATGGTCGTCCGCCGCGGCGCTCACCCCCTGGGCGAGCTCGGCCAGGTGGCAGTCGAGGTCGCGATAGAGCTCGAAGGCCGCCTGGCCCTGGGCCAGGGTCCGGCTCGCCCGCTGGTTGCCGCTGATCAGGTCGAGATCGGCGAAATGCGCCGTCGCCGTCGCCAGCACGCCGCCGAGCGCCTGTGCGACCCGCTGCTCGGTGCTCTCGAGACAGCGCGACACGGCATCGGCGTCCGCGGCATCGGCGCTGCATTCGGCGATGGCGCCGCCCGCCGGCGCCACGGCGGCCAACTCGTCCGCGCGCGGCCGTTCGGGCGCGACGGCGGCCAGCAGGCAGGCGAGGGCAACCAGCGCAGCGCCGCCGCCGCGACGGTGCCGGCAACCGTCGCGGGGATCAGGCGACGAGCGAACGGATGAGCTCATTGACGTCGGCGGCCTTCTCCATGTGCGGCATGTGGCCGGCGTCGGCGAAGCGCGTCACCTTGATGCCGGCAGGCAGGCCGTCCGCATGGCGGGCGGACAGGATCTGGTCCTGCTCGCCGACGACGACCTGGACCGGCACCTTGAGGCCGTCGAGCTCGTTGCGCAAGCTCACTTTCTGGCTGCCGCCGGCGAAGCAGCCGTCGCGCAGCTTCGCCAGCGCCTGGTCGACGCCGTCGAGGCGTTTGAACTTCAGCACGTCCTCGACCATGTCCTTGGAGATCATCTCGGGGTTGGCGACCAGCATTTCGAGAACGGGGCGCAGCTTCTTCGCCCGCTTCTCGCCGATGAAACCCTCGATGTAGGCCATGTTGATGTCCGGCCCGATGCCGGCAGGCGCCACGGCGGTGACGCTCGCGACGCGGTCGGGATGGTGGGCGGCCAGCGCCAGGGCGAGGCCGCCGCCGAGCGAGTGGCCGACGAGATGCGCCTTCCTGATGTCCTTCTTGTCCATGAAGGCGAGGATCGCTGCGGCGAGCGAGGCGGGGTCGCCAGCGCCCACGTCCTTGGTCGAGCCGCCGTGGCCGGGCAGGTCGATGGCGTAGGTGGTGTGGCCGGAGGCCAGCTCCTCCTGGTTGAACATCCAGTTGTTGAGGTCGCCGCCGAAGCCGTGGATGAAGATGACGGGATCGCCCTCGCCACTGCCCATCGGGAGGTAGTTGATGCGGCCGGCCGCCGTCTCGACCGTCTCGGGCTCGGGTCCGCCGGCGCCGGCGTCGGCCACGACGAAATTGGCCTTGAAGTCCTCGACGAACGCGTCGACGTCGGCGTCGCTGACCGCGGCCGGGGCCACGGCGGCGATGAGGTAGGCGACCGGCACGGTCTCGCCCTCGCCGACCACCAGCCGGCGCACCGTGCCGTCGACCGGGCTCTCGAAGACGTTGGCGATCTTCGAGGTTTCGATGTCGACGATCTCCTGCCCCTTCTTGATCTCGTCGCCCTCGGCGACGTGCCACTTGGCGACCATCCCCTCCTGCATGGCGAGGCCCCATTTCGGCATGACGATCATCTGGATGCTGTCGCTCATGATACCGGCGTTCCCTGTCCGCTGAAAAAGCTGCGGCGACGCCCCGAAGGGGCGCCGCCGTCTTCGTTGTCGTTGTCGGCTATTCGGCGGCCCGTGCCTGACCTGCCGCCATGACCTCCTTCACCGCGGCCTCGATCTTGCCGACGGACGGGATGTAGAGGTCCTCGAGCGCCGGCGAGAACGGCACCGGGCAGTGGTAGCCGGTGACCATCTTCACCGGCGCCTTGAGCGCCCCGAAGATCTCCTGGGCGCAGAGGGCGGCGATGTCGGTCGCCATGTTGCAGCGCGGGTGCGCCTCGTCGACCACGACCACCCGGCCGGTCTCCTCGCAGGTCTCGAGGATCGTGTCCTTGTCGAGCGGCGAGGTGGTGCGGGGATCGACGACCGTGCAGGAGATGCCCGCCTTTCCCAGATTGTCGGCGGCCTCGTTGGCGAGGTTCACCATCCGCCCGAAGGCGACGATGGTGACGTCGTCGCCCTCGCGGGTGACGTTCGCCTCGCCGAACGGGATGGTGTAGGCCTCGTCCGGGACGTCCATCTCCTCGTCGTACATCGCCTTGTGCTCGAAGAAGATGACCGGGTCGTCGTCGCGGATCGCCTGGGCGAGGAGCCCCTTGGCCTCGTAGGCGTTCGAGGGCAGCACCACCTTCAGCCCGGGAATGTGGGTGAAGAGTGGGTAGAGGCACTGGCTGTGCTGCGAGGCCGCCCGGAAGCCGGCGCCATACATGGTGCGGATGACCAGCGGGGTGACCGCCTTGCCGCCGAACATGTACTTGAACTTGGCTGCCTGGTTGAAGATCTGATCGAAGCAGACCCCCATGAAGTCGACGAACATGAGCTCAGCCACCGGCCGCAGGCCGGTGGCGGCAGCACCCGCGGCAGCGCCGATGAAGGCGCTCTCGGTGATCGGCGTGTCCAGCACCCGGTCGCGGGTGAAGACCGGCATGATGCCCTTGGTGACGCCCAAGGGGCCGCCCCAGGCATCCTGCTCGCCGGGCGCACCCATGCCGCCGGAGATGTCCTCGCCCATCAGGATGACCCGGTGGTCGCGCTCCATCTCCTGGCGGAGCGCCTCGTTGATCGCTTGACGATAGGTCTTTTTCGGCATCGTGGCGTTCCCAGGTTGAGGGGCTCAGTAGGGCGAGGTGTAGACGTCGGTGAGCAGGTCGGCCTCGGTCGGCATCGGCGCCGCCTTGGCCTCGGCCAGCACCTGCTGGATGCGGTCCCGGCACTCCTTGTCGACCTGGTCCATGGCCGCCCCGTCGAGCAGCCCGGCCTCGGTGACGCGGTTCCGGAAGATCATCAGCGCGTCCTTATCGGCCTTGACCTTCTCGATCTCGCCCGGCGCCTTGTAGCTGATGGCGTCGCCCTCGAAGTGGCCGTAGTAGCGGTTGAGGCGGACGTGGATCAGCGACGGGCCACCGCCGTTCCTGGCCCGGTCGATGGCCTCGCGGGCGGCCTCCCAGACGGCGAAGAAGTCGTGACCGTCGACCTCGTAGGCCGGCATGCCGAAGCCCTTGGCGCGCTCGACCTGGCTGCCCGCGACCGACCACTTGCTGGCCGTGGATTCCGCGTAGCCGTTGTCCTCGACGACGAAGACGGCCGGCAGGTTCCAGACCTTGGCGAGATTGTAGCTCTCGAAGGTGGTGCCCTGGTTGGAGGCGCCGTCGCCGACGAAGGCGATCGCGACGCCGCCGGTCTTGAGGTACTTGGCCGAGAGGGCCGCACCGCAGATCAAAGGCGGGCCGCCGCCGACGATGCCGTTGGCGCCCATCATGCCCTTGGACAGGTCGGCGATGTGCATCGACCCGCCCTTGCCGCCGCACAAGCCCTCCTTGCGGCCGAAGATCTCGAACATCATGCCGCGCTCGTCGCAGTTCTTGGCGATGCAGTGGCCGTGGCCGCGATGGGTGGACGCGATGGCGTCGCGGTCGTCGAGATGCATGCAGACGCCGACGCCGGAGGCTTCCTCGCCGGCATAGAGGTGGACGAAGCCGGGGATGTTGCCGGCCGAGAACTCCTCGTGCACGGCATCCTCGAACTCGCGGATCATCCGCATTTTCTTGTAGGCCTGAAGCAGATCGTCACGGCTCAATTGCATGGTGGACCTCCCGGTTGTCGTGGCTCTTCGCGTGGCGGAACGCCCCCGCGACGCGGCTGTCGACCATGCCGCGTCCCGGCTGCCTCCCCTGTTCTTCGTGCCCGGAACGGCGGCTGGCTCCGGCGCTCCGCACATCTGTTCCGTTGATGATCATTCTTAATGAGCCTCGCTCGCTTCGACAAGCCGGTCGGGGTCTGGAGCCGCCTGCCGCCCGGGCCGGGTCGCGGCGGGCGCTGCGGCCCTCGTCGTCCTCCCTGCCGGCCGATCGCGCAGCCGGAGCCGGCTGCCTTCCTGCGCGTCTCCGTCCTCAACGGTGCCAACCTCAGGTTATGGGCAGACGGGCCTCCGGGCAAGCCGCGGCTCAGAAATAGGCGAGCCCTGTGTCGGCGGCGAAGACGTGCCAGCGGCTCGTGTCGAAGGCGACGTGGCAGGCATCGCCGCGCCTGCCGGCGAAGTCTGGGCGGGTCTTGACGATGAACTTCCGCTCGCCGATCGCGGTGTCGACGAGCATGTCGCCACCGAGCGGCTCGGTCACCATGATCCCGGCCGGGATCGTGCCCGGGGCCGGGTCGAGCGTGATGCCGATCTGGTCCGGGCGGATGCCCATCCGGACCTCCGGCCGCTCCGCCCGGTCGCGCAGGATCGCCTCCTGGGAAGCGGTCACCGGCACGGCGAAGGCCGGGTTGACGACGAAGAGCCGGCCCTCCCGCTCCTCGATCCGGCAGTCGACGAAGTTCATCGGCGGCTCGCCGACGAAGCCCGCCACCCATTCGTTGACGGGGTGGTCGTAGATCTCCTGCGGCGTGCCGAATTGCTGCAGCACGCCCTCGTGCATGACCGCGATGCGGTCGGCCATCGAGAGGGCCTCGAGCTGGTCGTGGGTGACGTAGATCATCGTGGTGCCGAGCTCGCGCTGCATGATCTTGAGCTCGCCCCGCATGTGGGCCCTGAGCTTGGCGTCGAGATGGGCGATCGGTTCGTCGAAGAGGAAGAGCTGCGGCTCGCGGACGATGGCCCGGCCGATGGCGACCCGCTGCTTCTGGCCGCCCGACAGCTCCTGCGGCTTGCGCTCGAGCAGGTGGCCGATCTGCAGGAGGTCGGCGGCCTTCCTGACCCGGCGCTCGATGTCGGCGCGGGCCATGCCGCGCAGGCGAAGGGCGTTGGCGATGTTGTCCCTGACCGTCTTGTGCGGGTAGAGGGCGTAGTTCTCGAACACCATGGCGATGTCGCGGTCCTTGGGCGGCAGGTCGTTGATCCGCTTCGCCCCGAACCGGATGTCGCCGGCGGAGATGTGCTCGAGCCCGGCCAGCATGCGCAGCGTCGACGACTTGCCGCAGCCCGAGGGGCCGAGGACGCAGAGGAACTCGCCGTCGGCGCACACCAGGTTGAGGTCCTTCACCGCCTCGGTGGCGCCGTAGTATTTCCAGACGTGGTCGATCGTAACCGAAGCCATCAGCGATCTACTCTTTGACTGCGCCCATGGTGAGGCCGGCGACGAGATAGCGCCGGATCAGGAGGCCGAGGAACATCATCGGCAGGGTGGTGACCACGCCGGCGGCCATGATGCTGCCCCATTGGATGTTCTGCGGCTGGACCAATTCCTTGGTCGCGACGGGCAGGGTTTTGGCGCCGCCCGAGCCGATGATCGAGGCGAAGAGGAAGTCGTTCCAGGCGAACAGCACGCAGAGCACGAGAAAGGCGCCGACGCCCGGCGCCACCAGCGGCAGGATCGAGAGGAAGGCCTGGAATCGGGTGGCGCCGTCGCACATCTGCGCCTCCTCGATGGCGTAGGGCACGTTGTCGAAGAAGCCCTTCAGCATCCAGATGGCGAACGGCAGGTTGAAGGTGGTGTAGGCGAGGATCAGGCCCGGCAGGGTGCCGATCAGCCCCATGCCGCGGAAGATGGCGTAGAGCGGCACCATCACCGCCACGACCGGCGCCATGCGGGTGCTGATGATCCAGAAGAAGAGGTCCTTCTTGCCCCGGAACTCGATCCGCGAGAGCGAGTAGGCGCACATCGACCCGAGCACGACGGAGATCACGGCCGAGCCCGCCGAGGCCAGGATCGAGTTGACGAGATAGGTCGAGAAGTTGTTGTTCTGGAACAGGTTGACGTAGTGCTTGAAGGTCGGCGTGAAGTCGAGGAAGACCCAGGCCCCGGCCCAGTCGCCGACCGCCGGCAGGCGGAACGCCTCGAGCAGGTCCTTGAAGG